>JBFLZA010001137.1:0-1779 GCA_040756535.1 Cyanobacteriota bacterium | reverse complement strand
TGATTACCTGCGACAGGTTCCTGCCGCCTTGCGCTTTCTCTCATGCGAACCGCTTTTAGGTTCTTTACAGCTTGACTTGACAGGGATTGACTGGGTAATTGTTGGTGGCGAGTCTGGGTTAAAACACCGTCCTATGCAAGTAGAGTGGGTGCAGAGTATCCATAACCAGTGTAAGGCTGCTGGGGTGGCATTTTTCTTCAAGCAGTTTGGAGGCAGAACACCTAAAGCAGGAGGTAGATTACTAGACGGGAACATCTGGGACGAGATGCCGCAAGCATGGTATGACCAGCAAAAGCAATGGGAAGGATACACTGTGGCATCTAGTCGTAAATCAAATAAAGTAGGTTTTACTGCTTTGATGGAAATGTAACTCTTACTGCATCTGCGAATGTAATTTCTCCTCGTCTCTTCGGTCGTTGGCTGGCAGGTGGATCTACTGTGATTCTTCCTTGCTGTTCTAGTTTCCGCAAAGCTGCCTTGTAATTTTTAGCGATGTATCGCTTGCCAACATGGTGTTGATTAAAAATCTCAGTCATAGTCATTGTTTGACCTGCGAATTCATCCAATAGCATATGTTCAAGCTCGTCAAGTGGTCGTGAAAGCTCAAATAATAGAGGCTGACTCAGGGTGGCTGGATTGTACTCAAAAGATGGTACACCTTGTTCTGTACCAGAGCTTTCTTTTGCCATAATCTCTTTCATAATTGAATATCCCAACACATTTTTAGATACAAAAATAAGGTGATGGCTAGTACGATTCCCGCTGGAATTTTTAAAGCAAAATGGCAGAACATATTCTCCACCTATTGCCTTGAGAGCCTCACAGATAGCTTCCAAAATAATTAGCTCTCGTTCATGGGGACGCTTCGATTCAAGTTGTTCTCGAAGCGTATCTGCTCGTTGTTTGCCGAAGAGAGAATTCATGTGTTCCTCTACGGCGGCATTATGTAATCCCATATTTATCCGGTTGTAATTGAAGAAAAATATACAATCACAACCCCAATTCATTATTAATGAGCCGATAAGTCGGATTGACAAGCCTTTGTAGCCCCAAGGGTCTATAAAAAAGAGTGTAGGGACTAACCGAATTCCTTCAAATGCCTGGACGATTTCTTCTCCAACATCCTCGTTTAAAACTACTGGTTCGTTACTTAAGCTGCTTTTACTGGGGAGAGAGTTTATTGCCTGTTGAAGTGATTGAGTGTTGTTTGAGTCTTTATCGTTAAAGATGGTTACTAACATCTGTGCCATCTCTGGATCGGCGATCGCACGCTCCAAAATAAGTAATGGTGTAGACTTAGAACCATCTTTGTAGCGCCCCGGTCCAGAAAATAAATCCATATAAGCAATTTTTTTGGTCTGCCCTTTCTTCGCCTGCGGAATAATTACCTTTGCCCATGCCCAAAAGTATTTTGCGACTATAGTAGCCTTGAGCTGTGACTGTTCTGTGGACTCATCAAAAAAAGAGTTTTCGCTCATAGCTTCTTCTGTTAGTTATGCAGTTGGGTGGATAGTGAACATATCGAGGAATGCTTGTCAAGTATAAAATATTTGGGAATACACCAGAAAACTACGTAAGTGCTATCGCCGCATTAGCATCGCATTAGCAATGAGCGATCTGTTCGTCACCACAGATGACTTAGTGATATTGACAGCGATCGCATCCTCATTCCCCCTCGCCTAAATCGTCCGTTGTCGGCGTAAAGACGCAACAAATCGCATCTCTAAGCTATCCTGGTATCGCCAGATAGCAAGAGTTGACAGAATGCACTGGATATTA
>JBFLZA010001136.1:0-1781 GCA_040756535.1 Cyanobacteriota bacterium | reverse complement strand
CGAAGGTGAATGTCCATGTTACAGCGACCATCTCCCAGATAATGGCATCAAGTCCCTGCACCAGATCGATAAATCGCTCAGTACTGAGTAGAGGCACTGTACCTGGTGACTCGGCTACCTGCTGCAAAGCCTCAGTTGCTGGTGTTTGAGGACTCGTTTTCGCCGCCTTGTCTTGCGGTGCTGTTTTCAACTCGCGATCGCACATTCTTATATCTCCAACTTGGTTTGAGATAGACTGTTGCAGTGAGATTGGGGTTTAACTCCGTGAAGCAGTGCGTGAGATGGCTTCGGTGAAGTATTAAATTTTTTAGAGTTTATTCATCACGATGCCAGACACGAGTTAAGGCGTCATCGTTTGCAATGACGCCTTAACCTAAGATGGCTGAAACTACTAACTGGCTAACACGGGCATCGGAAAAACCAGTTAGAGCCAGTTGTAGCCAAGATTACCATTGAGTCAGCACAGATGTCTCTAGCTCAGGTCTGAAGACATCCCAGAGACATAGGTTCTTAATGTTATGTTGGTATTACTTGATCGAGTTGTAGGGTGAGCAATGCCCACGATTAATTCTGCAACCCTGACAAAAATTTGTTTCTAGTGCAGCTTGCCAGAAATCACTGACCACTTAAATCCCTCATACTTCCCCAGCTACCAAGAGTTCCCTGAAGCTTACTGCCGAGGTGGTCAAAAATTTTTGCCATGATGCACTAGGCAATGCTCACCTTCCGTTTAAATTAGATACCTCTACTTAATGCTCCTGCAACTTGTCTAGTAGCCAAAGCGCAGCAACATTACCAACAAAGTGAGCCGCAATGCCGTTTACATTCGCCACCATCACAAAAACATCAAGTCCTCGAATAATTTGATTCGGGTCGGTAATAGCGATTCCAGGCGGTTGGGATACAGCTTTTGCCACTAACACTCCCAGGGTTGCTCCTCCCCCCAACAGATTTAACAAAATCCCGACCAGACTGATAATTATTCCCAGTCGCAGAAGCTTAATTGTCTCTGCCTTACTGGGGCGAAGTTCAGGACTCAGAGTGAGCAGACTTTTAGCAATGCGAGTACAACGGAACGCTAAATATATATTGAATGCCACTAAAAAAAGGCTGCAAACCCCCCAAAATATACCAATTCCCATAGCAGGATTGGTTTCTTCACTAAAGTTCCGACCCGTAATCGCAAACAGCAGTGATAGAACACAAATCGCCGCAAAAGCTAACTCTACCCAAAAGCTAACTCTACCCGTTAGGCGTAGTATATGGGCAATATCTCTTTTCTTGGGGGCCACTGATTTAGGCTCTGATTGAATTTGCATAATTATTTTCTTTTATTATCGCTGGCAAGTCTCCTTACTTTTTGAAGTTAGCTTTATTGCTAATGGAAGGCTACCGTCGTAAGAGGGAAATAATAGATAGATGCTGGATTAGGCAACTTTTTCTCATACTTTCTTTTTTCCCCATAATCCAAGAATTTCACTTTTTTCCAGAGGTGAACGCGATCGCAGCTCAACCTATCTCAAGGAAGAGGAGCATGAACTTAATATTTTTTCACTCTTCTCGCTGAAAATGGGTAATGGGTAATCGGAAAAATCATCACCAATTACCAATTACTCGCTAAAACTTATCAGACATCCACGGTTCGGAACCTGTAAACAATTGAGCAGCAATAGCAACAGATGCCTCATCCCCTGTAATTTGACCGGCTAGTTGTAACTGAGACGGTGTAAATAGTCCTGTATAAAGCGGTGCTAGTCCCCGGACATCAAGCTGCAAATCAC
>JBFLZA010001135.1:0-1781 GCA_040756535.1 Cyanobacteriota bacterium | reverse complement strand
TTGAGTGACTTCACCCCGTCCTCCAGAAACGCTCAAGACAAACTTTCCATTGTTTTCTAAGAGCAAATTATCCCTAACATCCAGGTGTAGTTCAGCCTCTACTTCTGGGGGATAACCCCTTTGTTCTAAGGCTTTAGCAACATCAACAATCCGTAACAACCAACGTTCTAGCTGGCGAACACAATCAGTTTGTTCAGCAAGCAGCAACAGCAGAGGGTCGAGAACCCGACCTCGCCACCTCACGGTTTCAAAAATCGAGCGATGATCTGCCAGGAACATCCATAAGCGACGTGCGGCAGTGGGTGTTAAAGTTACCCAATCTAAAATCGCCAGATGCTGTTCTTGAAGCTGGTTGAAGATTACATAGCCTTCGGGTTGGGTTTCCGAACCGATCAGATAAGCATAGACGACTCGGTCTGTGGGCGGATCAACCACGAGCTTCCACATTACCGAGTTGCGATCGAGGTTACCGTTATGATTCATTGCCCATTGACGGTAAAGCTCGTGGAAAACCTCTTGACGGACAGGAACTACAGGTTGCATCGGTAGAGCACGAATTTCCTGCGATTGGTTAGCACCTATATCAATACTGTTAAGCGGCAACTCCCAGTGGCAACAAATTCCAGCTTGCTCGTACCCCACTTTGCGATAGGGGCGTTGAGTCGCAGCATAAAGGGCTGAAAGAGGAATACCGTTTGCATAAAGTTCTTTAAGCATACCGGTGAGTAATTCAACGGCGACGCCTGTCCCCCGATACTCAGGTGGCACTCCCACAGAAGCAATCCCTGCTAGGGGTATCCGCTTTCGACCAAACCACTGGCCCACCTGTAAAATTGCCAAGCCACCCGCAACGTCTTGGCCACGGCGAATAATCCGTAAGTTCTCTTGACCGATGTTTTTGCAGTAATAAGGCCAGTCGTCGGGCGAACCGTTGAAGCACTGGCTCAAGATTTGCCCTAAGCGTTGAGCCTCCGCCGGACTGGAGAGCGTGCCATATTCAAACTGAACTTTCATAAAGTCACCAGCTTCCTAACCTACCGGGTGACATCGTAGCGAATCTGAGGCTACTCGGAAATATTTAATACTTTTGTTAGATTTTCGTAAAATCATTAGCTTAATTTAAGTTTTGAGAATAAAATGAATAGTAGTGTAGAACTTGTTACAGAAGACAAAGGATTATTAACGATTAAACATGATGTAACAGGTCTGAGTAATCGGCTATACTAACTTTTATAAGAGCTAAATGCTGGAAACTCTTACCAAGAATCGGTTTCCTCAATTTAGAACTCTGACCAAAGAGAGAAGGCAACTAAACAGACTCCTCCTAAAGGTTAGTATCATATTCTCTCTTAAGAGAGATGTAAGATTGACGGTCTAGTTTCTGGTTTTAAGACTGTCAAGAAGATTAGGCGATCTTCACCAAAGCTTTATCGAATTTCTGCTGTTCTTCACTTTTCTTTCACATAAAACTGAAGATGTGATTGATATGGTTTTACCAGCAGCTCTCAAACATCTATCGAATGTTACAAAAACTGAATCTCAAAGAGAGAGATGAGAGAGTCGTTCCGCCACCATCGGCTGATCCTGAAAAGAAAAAGCAACGTCCTTGGGGACGTATGGTAGTAGGAGGACTATTCATCTTATTAGGGGGAGCTGGAGCGGCAGTTGGCATTGCATCAATCGGATACCGTCTCACACACTTAGTAGTAGAAGATGGACTGATTAATGGACGAATCGTCCGACAACAGGCTCCTGTTTCTGGCAACATTAAAGCCTTTTAT
>JBFLZA010001134.1:0-1784 GCA_040756535.1 Cyanobacteriota bacterium | reverse complement strand
ACAAGCCTAGGGGAGCAAGTAAGTCCGATAACACTTTTTTAGTTAACGACAAAAAGGAAAACCGTTAATGGCTATTAATGCAAACCACTGCGGAAAATACCCGAGTACAGGTACGGGAATTTACGTGAAGTTAGCTCACCCAATCGATCGCTATCCAGAGCTAGAAAAAGAGGTTGGGCAAGTAGTGCGAGTGGAATATATTTTGCCCCGTCGAGGGGAAACAGCCTGGACGGTGGAGTTCAGGAACAGTCAGGATAACGATCCTATTTCACCGCGCAGACACCTACTGTTAAAGCTGGATAGTTCGTGCTTAGACAAATACGAAGACGTATTGCCCGTTTGCGACTGTTGCCAAATTGAAAGGCAAATGGAGGCGATGTGCAACTTAACTAACTAGTCATGTCGTTCCATTGTTTCTCATAGCGATCTCCTTTCTTTTGTAAGCCTAAGGTTCACGTCATTAGCCAACAACTGGCTGAAATTCAATTCCTCGACACCGAAGCCTAATTGCTGAATGCTTGATTCGTCTATCGATTTTTGATTGTTTTCAGAAAACCAAGATAATTCGATGCTGCTTCCTGAGCGTTTTCGATCAACAGCAAATGTCCTGCTTTGGGTAATTGAATAATTTGACTCCCTGGAAGACAGCGATGTGAGCGATCGACATCCCGAATATCATAGATTTTGTCTTCCTGACCCCAAATTGCCAGGGTCGGAACCCGACTGTGAGGCAACTGACAAAGCACATCATCATAAAGATTCACAATGTCCCAAGTCTGCTGATAATTTCGATTACGATTCACATAATCGTTCACTTTCTCGGTTTTGACCTCATCCGGAATCGTAGGAGGCGTCACGAAAAGCAGACTGATTTCTAGATCGAACTGCTCTTTGGTAATCGGAATAAAGGGATTGATGCCCTCAATAATCGATTTCCTGACGCTAGTTGCCCAATTCGTTACGCCTAGCGGTGAACCGATAAAGGCGAGGCTGCGAACTTGGTTGGGATAAAGCTGGCTGTAAAGGGCTGCGATCGTGCCCCCCATCGAGCTACCTGCAACATCAAGGGATTGAATCTTTAGCTGCTCGACAAACTGGTGCAGGAGGGCTACCTGATTCTCTAGTGCATAGTCTTTCACGGTAAATCCAGTACTCTTGGCATAACCGGGTAGATCGGGTGCGATCGCTTGATAGCCTGCTCTAGCCAACTCGCACATCATGCCATTCCACTGCTCTTTCTCGGCAAATAATCCATGCAGCAGTAAAATCGGCTGTCCTGTCCCTGCTTGATTATAGGAAAGCGTTCCACTCCCGATTTGGGTAGAGCGAGTTGCGATGTCACAAGTTGAAGCAGGAGTTGCGCGATTCAGCCAACCAGAGCCAACAAGCACACTGACAACCAGAACGATGATAACTAACAGGCGATGTGCAACTTTCAATAAGGAAAATCCCACCGTATGCTTCTGGTAAGCAATTGTGCCAGAACAGAAGGTGGGAAAAATGTTTGATATCGAAGAGTTGATCATTGCTGTTTTCTGCTGTGTGGATGAGCTATGGCAAGAACTAACACAGGGCAAGCCGATTCGCTTTCCGAGGATTCTAGCCAGCGCTAGATGATACGGAAGTCATCACAATGGAAATAGTTGGGGAATATCGGGGAATAGATGCGGACAAACAGATCTGGAAGTAATGAAAGAGACCATTGGTTAAGCCTGTTTCCCCGGATACCAAGCCGCAGTACATTTGTGCGACAAGCGGCCAACTTATGGCAGTACAAGCAACGC
>JBFLZA010001133.1:0-1788 GCA_040756535.1 Cyanobacteriota bacterium | reverse complement strand
CGCCTTTATGTACGACGCCTGCTGGCTCGTATTTACCACCGTAACCTGTGTAGCCACCGTTGGCGAAGCCTGTGTCCGTAATAGCTCTGATAGCACTGGCAATTTTCGCACCTTCCATCACAGTTTGAGCAATAACAGGAATGTTTTGCGGAAACCCTAGCGCTATCGCTTTAGATACACCTGTTTGAATAGCAAGTGCCGACTGAGCAATCGCAAATCCTTTCTCTATGGCAAACATGGCTTTATATGCGGATGATTGCTCCCCCGCCATATCGCCAACAATAGATGATAAGCCGCTTGCAACCTGCCCCATGCCAGCAAGTTGTAAGGCTTGAGAGTTGGTGTAGTAATCCGACTCAATAGCCGTCATTCGATCATGGTGTGCCTGCCAAATTGCTTCACGTTGTGCCGCAAGCTCCTCCATGTTGGCATTAGGGTCTTGGGCAGCTTGTTCCACTTGACCAATTTGCGCATCAAACACCTGTTGAGAAGCGTCATACCGGCTGAACCTCTGCTGCTCTAAAGCATACTGATCGCCAGTACCGTTCATCTCAGCTTGAATGCCACCCCATTGCTGAACTGCGCTATTTAGGCGCTTGCGGTTTTCTTCCTCTTGCAAAGCCTTGCTTAAAGCAATTTCACGCAGTTTCTGCTCTTGGCTTAACTTTGAGTTTAGAAGGATCTGCTCGCGTTCTAAGCGATAACGCTCCTGCATGGCTGTGGTTTCGGACATGAGAGCTTAACGCATTTGAAAGAGGCGAGTTTCTTGTGAAAGCTTGATTAGAGCGAGTTCGTGATTACTTTGATCAACCATTGAATCCAAGCTGTATTGCTTGTTTGCGTCAGTCAACTCTCGACTAGACAGGATTAATAATCGATTAATTTTGACACGCTGATCTAGCTTTTCCTCTTCCGTCCACTGCCATTCATTTAGTTGATATTTAAGTTGCTCGGTATATAACTCCTTTTCATAGCCAGCACGTGCCTCAGCATTACCAATAAGCCCAGCTGTATCTTCTGGGTTAAATTTAGCTTTACGAATTTCAGCAATTTCCCTTGCGAGATCTAATTCAATTTGCTTTTCTCTGTGAGCACTTTCATAAACAATCTGTTCCCGTAAATCGAATTGCTCTTTAGCTAGTCTTTCAGTCTCTTTTTTGTCTTTCTGAGATTGGGATGTGGTTTCTTTGGCAACTTTTTTCTGCCTTGCCAATGCATCTGCTTGGGCCTTGTTGTAGGCATCGGTTGAACGCCTTTGAGCTTCAATGTTGCTAATAATTTTCTTTTGTTCAGCTGTTACACCTTTAATGCCTTTTTTTTCATTTTCACGGTAAGCCTGCAAAAGCAAATCCGCTTCCTGCGCTGATTTCCCATGTTTTTGAACAAGCGCATTAGTAAATTCCAAATCCCATTGCTGAGATTTCAATTTGCCTGTGTATTCCGCTACTGCCTCAGCTGCATTTCTAATCCCTCTTGCTGCGTTATCTCCCGCAGCGCCATTTTGATTTAGGGAGTTGGTCATTGCATCAACAAATTGCTTCTGGTTTTTATATTCATTTCCAGAAGTGCGAACCTGCCCAGCCAGAGCGTTAAACTTATCTTTAGAGTCCTGACTCACAAAAGAAAGTTTATTAATCGCCGCAGAAAACTTATCTAAATCACCTGTTTGCTTAAATTCAGCAATTAATGCATTTACCTCACGAGATTGCTCCTGAGTGAAATCATTGTGTCGACTCAAAGCGTATGCACTGGTGTTTAAATCGGTTGTTAGTTCTTTATAACCTTCAG
>JBFLZA010001132.1:0-1795 GCA_040756535.1 Cyanobacteriota bacterium | reverse complement strand
AACAGAAATTCACAAACAAATGCGACTGTTGCAGACGGATGTCATGCTGTTACTCTCATCGCGCCGTTCGGCAACCTCCCAGCGTCGGACTTCAGAGGTGAGAAATCGTCTCAATACCCTGATTCAATACTGCGAAGCATTGCTTCAACTTTAGCCACGCCTCGTCTAAGGGATTAGCTAGAGCAAGGCGCTGAAGCTGGGGTTGGAAGTTCAACTCGCTCGCCTCGTCTGATGCACAGGCAACTTGAATGAAAGTTATTGGGGTTAAACCCTGATTTGCTATTGATTTTTCCAGGTACAGGCCTTTCCGCTTTATGGCAAGGACTGTCTCGCCTTGGAGGTCTCGCTTTCCTCAGGGAAGGACGAGTCCTTGTTTTGTTTAATGGTGTTTGACGAGAATTACTTCTATTCTTACTCTGGTAAGAATCGTAACCGATTCACTCTTTTTTGTCTTGCTTCTCGAGAAATAGAAACCGGGGAGTAGGGAGAGAAAGCTGAGCACAGAAGATGAGGGAGACAGGGGAACCTCTTAGAGTTGCAGAAGAAACGTCTTTCTTCTCGTCCTCTTAAGGTATCCAATTTTCTGTAAAAAGTCTGCTTTCTCTTAAGGGATAGGCACTGTCGCTAATTCGCAGTAGATTGAATAGGGAAATTGGACTGTTTGAGGAAGAAAAACCCGTGCAATGCCCGAAGTGTAAAAAAGCCATGTTATTGGACGGTATTCTGGACGGCGAGTTGGCGGTGAAGTATTGCCAGGATTGTAAAGGCACCTGGATTCCCGCTCCTGAATACGAAGCTTGGCAAGCGTATCAAGCAGAGAATCCTACTAGGATGCCAGACTTGCCCTCTGAGACCCTCAATGTGGATTTTGTTCAGTCTCCTTTTGATAGCAAAGCGGCATTGTGCCCAGAGTGTCAGCGCTATCTCTCTCGCGCTAAAGTTAACCTCAAGACGCCGTTTTATTTGGAACGGTGTATGCTGTGTCGGGGAATTTGGTGTGATTACGGCGAGTGGGACATCCTACAAAGACTTGGACTGCACACAACGATTGAGCGATTGTTTACCAATGAATGGCAAACCAAGGCGCGATCGCGGCAATTTTTGGACAAGGAGCGTGAGGCAACCATTGAAAAACTGGGAAGTGAATTGGCAGAACGTGTGTTTGAATTGGCAGAAGCCCTAGCTAAGCATCCTAATGGAGATTTTGGCGTCGCTTATTTAATGCGACGAGTAACTTCTTCTCAACCTCCAGATGCAAGAAGCCAGAAATAATCGATAATTATGGGTTTTGAGAGTGAAGAATTGATGGAAAAGATTTAGGGATCGAGGCTCGGATGAAAAAAATGAATAATTCGCTAATGATTAATAACTAATGTTTGAGAATTAATTTTAATCCTAAAAATGACTGAAGCCCTATTGTGTGTAGAAAATTTGCGGGTTGCTTATCCCAACAGTCGCTCAACAACTCTGAGTCGCTGGGCCGTGGATGAGGTCTCGTTTACCCTGAAGGCTGGGGAGCGGTTGGGATTGGTGGGAGAATCGGGATGCGGCAAGTCAACGCTGGGGCGGGCGGTGATGCGTTTATTACCCGTATCAACGGAAATTGAAGGGCAGGTGAGGTTTGCCGGTCAATCGGTTTTTGATTTGACATCTGCTCAACTGCGTAAGTTTCGTGGGGAAGCGGTGGCGCTGGTGTTTCAAGACCCCATGACTCGACTTGACCCGCTGATGACGATTGGGGAACACTGTATTGAAACATTGAAAGCGCACCAAGCTCAATTGAGTCGAGGTCAAT
>JBFLZA010001131.1:0-1800 GCA_040756535.1 Cyanobacteriota bacterium | reverse complement strand
CTAATATAATCACTATTTTTGCACCCCTAATGGCAAAGTCTTGCTCTTGATTACCCTCCTCTATCCACTCATTTATAAGTTCTTTATAAAAGATTTTTAAGACTTCATAGAAGTTTGTAGAATTCCCTTTGTTCAAAAATTCTACAAATCTTTTTTTGTCGGAATATCTTAGTCCGCCCATGACATTTATTCTCCCTTTTCTTCTTCGTCCGCTGACTGATTTCCGTTTTCCCTTTTTCGTCCAATTTTTTCTTCTTATCACGCTTAAACTAAATCTGCTTTCATCCCAAAACCATACCTGTAAACGTTCTGGGCTCTCTTTAGCTATTTTTAGATACTCGGATAATTTCTCAGGGCAAACGCATCTAAAATAATTTGACAAGCACAGAATGTTATGCATCTCATGTTTTGTCAAAAAAAACTTCACATCAACAAATATTT
Organism: Cyanobacteriota bacterium; assembly: GCA_040756535.1. Classification (GTDB taxonomy): domain Bacteria; phylum Cyanobacteriota; class Cyanobacteriia; order Cyanobacteriales; family Coleofasciculaceae; genus JBFLZA01. The sequence goes on along the minus strand of JBFLZA010001131.1, from coordinate 1,359 downwards.
TGTGTTTAGCTGACTCAAATCTGCTGCCCAAAGTAACTCCAAAACTGCCTAAAAACTTTGTGGAATTTAGTAGAAACTAGATAGAATCGAGATGGATAAATATTATGTAAATACATGCAGCATCAGCTAAGCTAATTGCTCACTCCCTGACTCCAGAAGTGGTAAAATTTACTCAACTGATGCTTTGAGCTGTTTAATTAGTAATCACTCGCCTCAAATAGTCATTATCTAGGGCTGCTCGATATCGTTTTTGGGCAAGGCTGCTGTTAACAGTTTTTTCTTGGCGGAGAAGATTAATTGCTAAATGCCTGAGTAGGGCAAAGTTCTGCGGAGCATAGTCCTTACGAATCCGACTTTTATCTTCAGCAAACGTCACATCCAATACCCAATGCAGTGAATTCTCAACCCCCCAATGACTGCGTACAGCCTCACCCAATATTTTGGCTTCACTGGTAAGACTACTGATGTAGTAACGGACTTCATAGGTAGTGCGAGTTCCACAACCGACGTTCAGAGACAATCATCCCAATAGTGCGTATCCCTGCCCACTGCTGTGCATAGTTTCCCTCTAACAAACAAACTGGAACCGTCCAACATTTGCGGATTTCAATCCGGTCGTGATTAGCTTCTATGGTTTCGTAGTAACTGTAGTCAATCCCCTCAAACTCCTGTATCCTTGCTTGCTCAAACCATTCCTTTACTGCCTTATGTAGGCGACCTTGATTTCCTTTAAGAGCCAGGATGTAATCAGCTTTTTTTTCAATAATGGTTTGGGCAATGCTCTGCTGGCATCCAATTGCATCAATTGTAATGATGCATCCAGCAATTTCGAGCAGATTCAGCAGGACAGGAATTGCTGTAATTTCATTGGAGTTCTCCTCCACCTTCACCTGTCCTAGAACTAGACGATGCTGACTAGCCCAAGCGCTGACCAAGTGAAGAGCACTGTGTTCTCCATTTCGGTCGAAAGAACCCCGCATGACCTTGCCATCAATGGCAACTACTTGCCCACCTAGGCTAGTAGTCAAACTATTCATCCACTCCTCGAAGCGAGAGCTGTAATTGCTTTGGGTCTAGGCGAGCAAATACCCTAGCAAACGTATCGTGGGAAGGAGTGCCATTCGGCAGGGGCAGAAATTGTTCCAGCCAGTCTCGCTTTGAACAGGCATAGGTTTCAATTGCTACCCAGCTATCAGCCCCACATATGACGGCTAGGATGGCGATCGCAACGATACTAATCAATGGATGGTGTTTGGTACGCTCGATTCTGGGGTCTTTCAGCTTCCCAAAATACTTAAGGATGCTTGCTTCCAGGCTGAAGCTCATGGTGGCAGGAAAATCGTCAAACGGTCAGCCTCG
>JBFLZA010001130.1:0-1806 GCA_040756535.1 Cyanobacteriota bacterium | reverse complement strand
AAGCTGAGCAAGAAGAGCTTCACGGTCAGCTGAAGATTCAGCTTCCATAACAGCACGACGAGATACAACAACGTTGTTACGTTTAGCATCAAGTTTGATTACTTTAAATTCTAACTCTTTACCTTCTAAGTGAGTAGTATCACGAATAGGACGAGTATCAACTAAAGAACCTGGAAGGAACGCACGAACTGGACCGATGTCAACAGTGAAACCGCCTTTAACTTTACCAGAGATAACACCAGTAACGATTTCGCCGTCTTCAAAGATTTTTTCAAGTTTAGTCCAAGTTTCAGCACGTTTCGCTTTTTCACGTGATAAAACTGTTTGACCCATGCCGTTGTCAAGCGCTTCAACAACAACATCAACAGTGTCGCCAACTTGAACTTCAAGTTCGCGTTGTTCATTTAAGAATTCAGCGCGGTCAACAATACCTTCTGATTTAAGGCCAGTGTCAACTGTTACCCAATCAGAATCGATGTTTACTACAACGCCTTGGATGACAGCACCCTTTTCAACGTTGAGGTTTAATTCGCTTTCTTCAAAGAGGGCTGCAAAAGATTCGGTCATGATATACCTGATAAAGTCAGCGGTCTTGGATCAGACAAGGCCGGTTTAGTTAAGCGTCTACATAGTCCATTTTGAACTGATCAAGCTATGCTTCTGCTGAATATAAAAATTCGTTAGTTTGCTAATTGCTTATCAATATAAGCCATCATAAGCTGAAACACCTCATCAATGTTCAATTCAGAACTATCAATGATGTAGGCATCAGTTGCTGGTCTGAGTGGAGCAACTTCGCGCTCCATGTCACGTTTATCACGCGCCTCAATATTAGCTAAAATATCGTTTATTTTAGCATCCAGCCCCATACCCTGCAACTGCTTTACTCTGCGTTCAGCACGAGATTGGGCTGAAGCGGTTAAATAAATCTTGGCTTGAGCCTCTGGAAAGATGGATGTGGCCATATCTCGACCATCTGCAACCAAGCCCGGTGCTTGTGCAAAAGCATGCTGGCGATCAACCAGCGCAGCTCTAAGCTCAGGAATTGTTGCAACTTTTGATGCAAACTCACCAACTCGCTCAGTTCGAATGGTTTGACTAACATCCTCACCATTGAGCAAGACTTGTGTGCCTTGTGCAGAACTTAAAAATTGTATGTCTAAATGTTTAGCAATTTCGACACATTGACTCAATTCACTTGACAAAGCATCCAACAAATCCTGTTGATGCAATGACAGGCCCAACAAGCGATATAACGCTCCCGAATCAAGTAAATGAAATTGATAATGAGCTGCTATTTTCGCAGCTAGTGTGCCCTTACCCGAACCACTTGGACCATCAATTGTGATTATTTGAACTGTCATTGCTTACCCAAAGTTTGTTATACAGATTTAGCGAGTTTTGAAAAACCTAGTTTAATCGCAGATTTAAGCTGTGCAAGGATTAATTTACTTACAAAAGGTGCACGTGCTTGTAATTCAATCGTATAGGTCACTAACGTTTTATTCGAGTCAATCGGCTCAAACTCAATAATACCCAAATGATGTTTGATGAGTGGATTTTTAATAATCTTGTATTCAATACGCTCATTCACATTCATTAATGTAATTTGCTCTTGCAACAGTTTAATTGGACCAAACCCCATACGACGTACAGAACCAAGCCCATCCGGACGTTCTGGATCTGCTGAATCTTTCACTCGCACAACTTGAACTGGTGCAAAAGCAACGTTATACGTTGAGTGTTTAGAAAGTAAATCAAATACCTGCTCTACGGGTGCATTAAATTCTTTTTTAATCTGAATAT
>JBFLZA010001129.1:0-1811 GCA_040756535.1 Cyanobacteriota bacterium | reverse complement strand
ATTTCATATGCTTTTACGTTTTCGCGGCTCCAACCCCATCCCGAACCCAATTTTTAGGAAAGGAAATGGGGAGAAGCTGCGCCTCCAACTAACAACAAGGTGATAAGTTGTAATTAGGACTGATGTACTAAGGAAGTCCAAACACCTTATATATATAGAGCTTTAAGGAAGAATTTTCGATCTACATATCGAGAGAGTGCGTGTGTCCTAATGGGTCGTTTGTCATGCCGAAGAAACGTATTTTAGAGAGAGTTCGATTGCCAACAAGAGGACTGCGTCAATCCCTCAGTGTCTTCCGCTACAGTGGACGAGCATTAGTTTTGGTATGGACGACTAGCCACACGCTAACAATTGTACTGGCGCTTCTGACATTGATAGCGGGTTTGTTACCCGCTGCAGTCGCATATATTGGTAAATTTATTGTTGATAGTGTTGTTACAGCGTCTAACTCAGGATTAGCAACAGACCGTTGGAGAGCACTGAGTTATGTAGGACTCGAAGCGATCGCGGTTATGGTACTCGCGGGTAGCCAACGGGGTCAAACCGTCTGCCAATCACTGCTGCGAGTGCTTTTAGGTCAACGGGTCAATGTCTTGATTTTGGAAAAGGCGCTAACCCTGAATCTTTCCCACTTCGAGGACTCAGAGTTTTACGACAAGCTGACTCAAGCGCGACAGGAAGCCTCTTCTCGTCCCCTCTCCTTGGTGATGCGTACCTTCGGATTGATTCAGAGTGCCCTCGCCCTGATTACGTATAGCGGTTTACTGCTGAAATTTTCCATTTGGGCGGTTGTGGTGCTATTTTTAGCGGCTTTACCTCCCTTTATTGCAGAGACTCGCTTTGCTGGACAAGCGTTTCGTTTGTTCCGCTGGCGATCTCCCGAAACCCGACAGCAGCATTATTTAGAAACTTTGATTGCTAGGGAAGACTACGCCAAGGAGGTTCAGCTTTACCAACTTGGCCCAACCATACTGCAACGCTACCGCAATATCTTTCATCGAGTTTACAACGAAGACCGTGACCTCACTATCCGCAGAGGATACTGGGGCTACCTATTAGGATTGCTGAGTACTGCTACATTTTATGTTGCCTACGCTTGGATTGTGGTGGAAACCATCTTCGGTCGAATTTCTCTAGGGGATATGACGATGTACCTGATGGTATTCCGGCAAGGGCAGTCCACCTTCACAGGTACTTTAACTTCAATTGGCGGGATGTATGAAGATAACTTGTATTTATCCAATCTCTATGAATTTCTAGAGCAACAAGTCTCTCAACCAACCGGTCAAGCGCGTCAGGGTGTGAGTCCAGGGGATGGAATGCGTTTTGAGAATGTATCCTTCAGCTATCCGGGGAATTCCCAACCTGCTTTGAAGGGAATCTCGCTGCACCTGAAACCGGGAGAAAAATTAGCGATCGTAGGGGAGAATGGTTCGGGGAAGACGACCCTGATTAAGCTTCTAACTCGACTCTACACTCCAGCTTCCGGGCGCATCCTCCTCGATGGTTTGGATTTACAGGAGTGGGATGTTAGTGTGTTGCGCCAACGGATTGGTGTAATTTTTCAGGACTTTGTCCGCTATCAATTCACCGTCGGTGAGAATGTAGGCGTCGGGGATGTAGAGCATTGGGAAGACAATGTACGCTGGGAAGTAGCTGCCGAAAAGGGCATGGCGCGACCTTTTATTGAAATGTTACCGCAGGGTTTCGCGACTCAGTTGGGGCGATGGTTCAAGGGAGGACAAGAACTTTCTGGCGGCCAGTGGCAGAAAATTGCCCTATCTCGTGCATTTATGCGATCGCAGGCAGAC
>JBFLZA010001128.1:0-1812 GCA_040756535.1 Cyanobacteriota bacterium | reverse complement strand
ATAGTACTTTCTATTTTGGCTCTTCTGAGAGATAGAAGAATTTATTAGGAACGAGTGTTACCGTCCGATAGATATAAATCCCCAAAACTTTTGAGAGAAATGGGAAGACAATTATAGCCGATACAGTTGGATCGCAACAGAGGGGTGTCATTTATCGGCAAAATGCGATCGCAGCGAACCTTAACCCATCTTTCATCTGTTTATAAATCGGTGACGCTCAAGCCTATGCCTCATAAAACACTAAGGGACTCATGGAACATACCAATCAGCGCCAGATAACACGCCGCCGCTTCCTAGTCAGGTCGGTCATGACAGGCAGTGGACTCATTACAGCAGAGTTGCTATCTAAAACGGGTGTAGCACAAGTTTGGGCACCTGCGATCGCCACCTCCGATAAGATGCGTCCTCAAATCCCCTACGGTGTGGCGAGTGGAGACATCACAGGCACTCGTGCGCTGATTTGGAGTCGGAGCGATCGCCCCGCTCGTATGATGGTTGAATATGATACCCTTGAGTCTTTCCGCAACGCTGGGCGCATCATTGGGCCAGCAGCGCTAGAAACCAGCGATTACACAGCACGGATTAACCTAACCAACTTACCACCCGCTCAGCAGATATTCTACCGAGTCACATTCCAAGATTTAGCTGATCCAAACCTTTATAGTGCCCCCGTTATGGGCAGTTTTCGCACACCACCTGCCAAAAAGCGCGATATCTTCTTCGCTTGGTCCGGTGATACCGCCGGTCAAGGGTGGGGTATCAATCCAGAGTGGGGCGGGATGAAAATTTATGAAACCATACGGCAGCTAAATCCAGACTTCTTTATCCATTCTGGCGATTATATCTATGCCGATAGCCCCATCGAATCTGAAGTGAAGTTAGACGACGGCAGCATTTGGAAGAACTTAACCACACCGGAGAAGTCAAAGGTAGCAGAAACCCTCACCGAGTTTCGCGGCAATTACATTTACAACCTGCTCGATGAAAACATCCGCCGCTTCAATGCTCAAGTCCCTCAACTCGTACAGTGGGACGACCACGAGACAACCAACAACTGGTATCCTAGCGAGATACTCTTAAGCGATGACCGTTACAAAGTCAAAAGCGCCTCCCTCTTAGCAGCACGAGCCAAGCAAGCCTTTTTGGAATATACCCCAATCCGCTTCAACGCTAACAATTCAGAACAGATTTACCGTTCCTTCCGTTACGGCCCCTCTCTGGAAATCTTTATGCTGGATATGCGAAGTTACCGAGGGCCAAACACTCCCAATCGTCAAACTGTAGCGAGTGAAGCAACAGAATTTCTAGGTAATGCTCAAGTGCGTTGGTTGAAGAATAAGCTGAAGAACTCACGCTCAACCTGGAAAATCATCGCTAGCGATATGCCACTGGGATTAGTCGTTCGAGATGGGGAGAGCAACTTTGAGAATGTGGCAAATGGGGATGGCCCCGCATTGGGACGCGAACTCGAACTTGCCGATTTACTGCGCTTTATCAAGCAAAACAATATCAAGAATGTCATCTGGCTGACCGCCGATGTTCATTACGCGGCTGCACACTACTACAATCCCAACCAAGCTCAGTTTACCAACTTCAAACCCTTTTGGGAATTTGTTGCTGGCCCCCTGCACGCCGGAACATTTGGCCCCAACAAACTCGACAACACCTTTGGTCCCCAAATCAAGTTTCAAAGCATACCCCCCGACTTGAAGCAAAATCGCCCTCCCACTGAAGGGTTTCAATTCTTCGGCACAGTCAGAATTGATGGTGCTAGCGAGATGATGAGAGTTGCCCTACACAATCTTGAAGGGA
>JBFLZA010001127.1:0-1821 GCA_040756535.1 Cyanobacteriota bacterium | reverse complement strand
GCTGGCGCAAACCAATTCGTGCCCAGATTGGCCCTATTAAAATTATCTGTTTCACTCATAAGCGCTACTTGCAGCGTTTTTGCACTGACAACATTCGAAAGAGGCGAATAATTATTGTCTTCATCAAAAGCCTTGACGGCAAAGTAATATGTCGTATTCTCGAGCAAACCAGTTACGACAAAGGTTTCTTGAGTTCCTGCAGCAGCAGGTTGCGGTTCCCCGCTTGCCTGAGTCGCCGCATTAAAGTGTTCATTAGTCGTTATTTGACTTGTCGAATACCTGACATCATAGCCGGTTGCTATACCATCTATTCCGTCATCGCCAACTGCATTCCAGGTTAAAGTTACGCTGCTTCCCGTCGGAGAGCCGGCTTGCAGAGAGGTTATCTGGCTTGGCGGGATCTGATCTCCTATTATCGTTGTTGCACTCGCTGTATTCGATATGGGTGAATAATTTACCTCCTCATCAACAACACCAAGTGCAAAATAATATGTTGTGTTTCCTTGCAGACCTGTAACCACATACGTTTCTTGTGTTCCAGGAGCACTGGGTGCAGGTTCTCCTTCACATTTTGTTCCTTGTGTAAAATTGCTTTGATTGAGTGCGAACGTGGCATACCTGATATCATAATACGAGGCAACGCCAGTCATGCCATCATCTCCCACGGCGGTCCACGTTAAGGTGACGGTCGTTGCAGTTGGAGAACTGGCGGCAAGATCAGTGACTCGGGCTGGGGGCATGACGTCAGTTACGGTATAATAATAAACAGTAAAATCATCAACATTATTGTCCAAATTTCCCCTTAAATTAAAACCAGCAAATCGTGCTGCTGCGTCACCAACCTCTTTATTGGCATCGCTGATTGTCCCGGCCAGGACGTCATTTACATAGCAGGTAAAATGATGCCCGTTGCCATCGGTACTTATTTCCACTTTAACTACGGAACCGGCAATTGGCGTCGCTGCACCGCCAGCCATATTCAACGCCGTGCCAATTCTGTGGTGAGGCAGCCTCTCTTGCAGCGCAAATAAATTAATTGTCCTGTTTGATGGTCTTAGCCATAAAAAATAACCTAAGCCTGCGCCAGTGGAATCAGTTAAAAAAGCAAACCCACCCTCTTCAATGCCTGAGGCAGTAGCAGTACCGCCCCATTTGAAGGAAACCGCAACAGGATTTGTCACTGGCAAGTAAGCCGCTAAGTACCCCCAATCATAAATTGTCGCTGTATTCGCCAATTCATTGTTTTGAATTTGAAATTCAGGATTAGCAAGCCAGTTTGTCCCCAAATTAGCACGATTAAAATCATCTGTTGCTGTAACGAGACTTACCTGAAGCGTCGCGTAACTGATTACATTCGACAACGGCGAATAGTTATTCACCTCGTCAAACGCTTTTATGGCAAAATAATAAGTCGTATTTTGCTGCAAACCGGTTACTGTAAAAGTCTCCTGTGTGCCTGGCGCCGCTGGCTGAGGCTCTCCAGTAACCTGAGTTGCTGCATTGTAATGGGTATTGGTCGTGATTTGACTTGTTGAATAACGGATATCATAGCCAGTAGCGGTACCAGTCATGCCGTCATCACCAACAGCGCTCCAACTTAACGTGATGCTAACTCCAGTAGATGAAGTAGCCTGGAGATCGGCTATTTGAGATGGAGAGACGTCATCTCCAGTAACTGTGGTTGCGCTTACTGTATTTGAGATAAGCGAATAATTAATCGCCTCATCCACTACACCAAGGGCAAAATAATAGGTTGTACTTCTCGTCAATCCTGTAACCACATACGTTTCCGGAGTTCCAGACGGAGATGGATTTGGCTCA
>JBFLZA010001126.1:0-1823 GCA_040756535.1 Cyanobacteriota bacterium | reverse complement strand
AGTTTTGAGAAGCACTGCGTAAGGTTCCTTCACACGAGCGACAAGTCCAATAGGGGTTACATTTTTCTTATCCTGTTGTGCTGGATCCTTTTGAGGCGTGTAGAGAAAACAACCTTTGTCAACTCGACCCATCAGATACTGATCACCCTTACGCCCACGGCTAGGTCCAACTCCAACCTGTAGTTCGCCCAAATCTAAGTCAAATTCTTCCACTCGAAGTTCGTCTAAAACCATGGCGTATCGTGAGCCGCGAACTTCTATACCCTTAGGAATGGGTTGCCAATTAACACCATCATCAGAGTACTGTTTAGCAATTTCTGGTGGGGCAGCATGCTTAGAGTTCATCTTTTGCATCACAATGAGAACCTTGTTGCCACTTTCCTCTACCTCCTTAGCGAAGGGTTGAACCATGCTAAGCGGGTGACAGGTGTTACCACCGTAACCCCAGAAGATCGAACCTGTCTCTTCAAATTCTCGTTGCTTCCGCTTGATAATGTCTTCGATGCTTTCCTGTGCATGCAGACCAACTTTCATAAATATAAGACCGGATTTTCCGAGTAAATCAGCCATTGTTCACCTCAAGTTTTTCAAGCGTGTAGAGTTGGTCTGATTCTCTGTCGGGATTGAGCCTAGCTCGTTCACGCACGTATCGAAAGCGCAACGGATTATTCTTTCCGTAAAAGTTGTTAAGTCGCGCTGGCTCAAGAGGTTCCGATGTTTTCTGCATACAATCGGGGTCGATCCGACGGAATAGGCAGGAGCATGAACGCAAATCAGGAGCATCATCAAGATGATAAAAGTGTAGCTGCGGCAGAAGCTCAGACACTACGTATCCAAGCTCAAGCGCACGATACTGCGTATCACGTAGCACTTCTTGGGTCCATAGTAGGTCAGGGTCATCTGCGATAACGACAATACCTAAACTCTTGTCCTTAGTTGCCTGACTGCCACGCTCGAAAAAAGTTATGACACTCTCTCCACCGTTGCTTGCTCCCCAGGGAGGATTGATATGAAACCCGTCGTATGCACCAAAGTGTTCTGTAGGTAAAGCTTCTGCAACATTGTAGAGATATGCCGAAACCTCAATCTTGGGGTGAAGTTTCTCGCCAAATCGCCGTACAGAATTAACAATTCGCTCGTCAAAATCAAGCAGTGTGATCGATTTTGGACCATAGTTGAGCACATCTTGAGCTTTCAAATGAGCAGCGGACAATGCAATTCCATCACCGTCTCCAACAAATACAACATCTTTGTTATTAAAAACACGAGCTACGTACTCTGCTTGGATCACCATATCGGCGACCTTCATGTATATCTGGTCAAACTCTCGAATAGGTGCTGGTCGATTCTGAACAACGTCTGAAATTGCATTAATCGCCTTTCGCAAGTCAAATTCCATGCAAGTCCCCCAAGCGTGCTCTGATAAAAGTCCAATTACACCTGTTTCTCAAAGCTTTAATCTTCATTACCATAGAGCGTACCCCATCAAGCAACCTTACAACGACCTTCTTAACACATTGGAGTTCTGATTTGCGACAAGATCCTCAAGAACATAACCTAAGTCTTCCCGTTCTTCTTCACTCGCGCCGGCAAACTGACCCTTGATATAATTTTCTAAACTTTGTTGCAGTTGAGCATTAAAATTTCCCGTCCCCCCCACAGTAATTGTCAGCTTGTGAAACTTCAGCAATTTCGTGGTGCCGGCATCCTTATCATGAAAGGTTATTCGCTGCTTTTGCAACGCCTCATACTTATTATCAAAGGGATAGGTGAAATCTAACGCCTCATCACCTTTAAAACTCTGTAAATCTGAGACTAAATTA
>JBFLZA010001125.1:0-1827 GCA_040756535.1 Cyanobacteriota bacterium | reverse complement strand
GGGGGGGGGGGGCCACTCCTCCCACCACATCATGCACGTCCAAATCCCCCGTGATGTAACCGACCTGAGGCACGTAGACAGCGTCATAGCCACTGTGAACTTGTCCTGCTGAGAGAGCATTTTCAAACCGCCACAGTTGATACAGAGAACTCATGTATAGAGTTGAACCCTCTGCATACAAACCCATACAGCGCTCAAACGTGCGCTCGAATATTGACAATTGTCCATTCGGTTGCAACCCAATAAAAAAAACTTTCCCCGCTTGATAGGTGGTGAAAGCAAGACTCAGGTTTTGCTCGGCTAACCAGGGGGTGAACTGGCGAGAAGCTGAGATTTCTAGGGAGGGGGCGCTGGTTGAGGGGGTAGCAGAATTGAGGAAATTTCCACTGTGCGCCCCTATTTCTGGTGCGTCTTTGATTGTTAAGGGAAGTTCGTTAGTAGCACCACTATTAGGATTTATTGGCATTGCATTTTTTATGAATCTAGGAATTAATAAAATAGCTTAATCAAGAAAGAAAAGTTAGGGAAATCGCAGCAGGATTACCCTAACATTATGGTTGCCTTGTTGATGTTAGAGCGTACTAAACACTGACGAAGTCAGTGAAGCCAATGATGATAATCACATCATTAAGAAGCGCCAAGTTTTTGCCAGTAGCGGCAACTTCGATTAGAGTACTGTTCCCCCTTTGAAAAATATTTAGGTCATCAAATGCCAAGCCACCGGGTAGACCAAACTTTGTCTGACCAGCCTGGAAATTGTTAATTCGATCAGCGCCATTGCCACTTCCCAGAACAACTATGTCGTCTCCGCCGCCTAGCCAAATGCTATCAATGCCACTGCCACCATCAATGAAATTCTTGCCAGAACCGGAGTAGATAATGTCAGTGCCATCGCCACCGAAGAGTTTATCATTGCCTTCGGCACCATAAAGTCGGTCGTTACCCTTGCCACCATACATGTAATCGGCATTGTCGCCGCCGTAAAGCACGTCATTGCCACCCTCGCCATACATGGTGTTAACACCTTGACCGCCGCAGATGGTGTCATTACCGTCACGACCGAAGATGGTATCACCACTGTCGGTGCCGTAAAGGGAATCTTTGCCTTCGTCTCCGATGATGGACTCTCTGCCGTAGACCACATAGGTCTCGCCAGCATTGGTTTTGTCGTTGGGGTCACCGTAAGGAGCTCCGATAATTAGGTCAGAGAGTCCATCGCCGTTGATGTCCGTAGCGCTGACACTGATGCCTGAGAAGTCATTAGCATTAACACCGTTGAGAGCGAAGCCGTTAGTACCGTCGAGTTCACTAAGGTTAATGCTAGCGGGGAATCCTGCTGCTTTCCCGTATATTAGATAGCTTTGACCGGAAGTTTCGCCATTAGGGTCAGCTTGAGGTGCTCCGACCAACAAATCAGCAAATCCATCGCCGTTGAAGTCTCCGGCACTGCTGACACTCAAGCCTGAGAAGTCACCAGAGGTAATACCGTTGATGGCAAAGCCGTTAGTGCCATTGATTTGAGAGAGGTTAAAGCTGGGGGAGAACTGTTCACCTGAACCGAACAGCACAAAGCTAGTGCCTGCAAAGTCGTTAGCCCCATATGCCCCGATAATTACGTCATCAAAGCCATCACCGTTAACGTCTCCGGCATCGCTGACTTTGCCTGAGAGGTCAAAAGCATTAGCTCCGTTGATGGCGAAGCCATTAGTGCCGTCCAGTGCACTCAGGTTGAGGGTAGGTGTGAATCCTTCTTCGGAACCGAAGAGAAGATAACTTGAGCCAGAATAGTTACCGTTAGGGTCAGCAAAAGAAGCACCGATAATTAGG
>JBFLZA010001124.1:0-1828 GCA_040756535.1 Cyanobacteriota bacterium | reverse complement strand
GAAAAAGATCTTAGGCATATTCTCGTAGCACATAGCCAACGCCTCGAACTGTATGTAACAAGCGTTTTGGATTGCTTGCCTCTAGTTTTATTCGTAAGGCGCGAATATAAACTTCAATAATGTTTGACTCACCCATAAAGCCATATCCCCAAACTTTTTCTAGAATTTGATCCCGAGTCACGACTTGACGCGGATACCGAAGTAAGAACTCCAATAAGTCAAATTCTTTCGCTGTTAGCTCAATAAGCTGAGTTTGCCGATAAACTTCACGGGTAAGCCGATTCAAAGTCAAATCTTCAAACTTGAGAATATCTGGATCTTCAGGGTGAGAACGGCGCAAGCGTGCCTTCACCCTTGCCAAAAGTTCTTCTATGCTAAAGGGTTTTGTGACATAGTCATCAGCTCCGGCATTTAATCCAGCAACGCGATCGGGGATTTCATCTTTAGCAGTCAGCATAATGATAGGAACTTCAATACCTGTTTTTCGCAACCGCAAACAGAGATCCAGGCCAGAAATACCAGGAAGCATCCAATCTAAAATCAATAGATCGGGTTGAGCATCACGGGCTACTGTTAGGCCGTCTAAACCATTTTGAGCAACAGTTACACGATATCCCTCCAAGCTTAGTTCTGCTTCAATAAATCCTACCAGTCTAGGATCATCTTCTACAAGGAGAACGTGGTTAGTCATAGTTGAGCGTTCCAGAGAGGTAAGCTAATCGTAAAAATACTACCTTCGCCTGGTTTAGATCGGAGAGTAATTCGACCTTCCATTCCTTCGATGAGGCTTTTGGCGATCGCTAATCCTAATCCTGTTCCATCTCTGGAACGTGTCATTGACTCATCGACTCGATAAAACCGTTCAAAAATTCGATTTTGGTGCTGAAGAGGAATACCAATACCGCGATCACGAACATGGATCATAGCCAACTGTTCTGTTTTCTCTAAAAGTAGATCAATAGGTTGTTCTGGATTAGAATACTTGATGGCGTTATCCAGCAGATTGATCAACACCTGTTGTAAGCGATCTTGATCAGCAAAGGCGACAACATCATCATCCGTTGTCAACACAGTAATTTGTCGATTGCTGACCTTTTGGCTCATCAATGCTACCTCTGAAACTAGCGTATTTAGCATGATGGGATTGAGCCGAAAGTGCAGGCTACCCCCATCTGCCCGTGCTAGGTCGAGCAAATCTTGCAGCATGCGAATGGTTCGTTCGGTTTCTGCCGTCGCCGTTTCCAAGGCTTGTTGCTGATAGGCACTTAAATTGGTACCTCGCCGCAGCAAACTTTGCAGGTAACCTACGACAACTGTGAGGGGAGTGCGTAATTCATGAGAGACATTGCCGACAAACTGACGCTGTTGCTCCCAAGCACCAGATAAGCGAAACAACATTTCATTAAAGGCTTGAGCCAACCCCAAGATTTCATCAGGTGCCCGGTGCAGTTGAAGCCTTGCAGCATTCAAGTTATCAGTCAAATCATCTGCAGAAACAGCACTTGCAACCTGGCTCATCTGCTTTAGCGGTTCCATAGCTTTGCGGATGCGTTTGGAAATTGCGCCAATTAATATCAGGATTGCCAAAACGCTGACTAGCAGAAGTCTCCACAAACTTTCACTGAGTTTTTGTTGATCGTCGGTGATGTCTTGAGAAAGATACATTTTGCCTAAGTATTTACCATTCACCGTGAGCGGATTGCCACACAAGACAATATAGCGATCACCAAAGTGAAATACTTGCGGTTTTTCCGGCACTTCCGTAAGAGCAAGTACATTGCGAATTGTTTGGGAAGAGCGCTCAAGAGTGGAAGACTGCTCTAGGAAT
>JBFLZA010001123.1:0-1832 GCA_040756535.1 Cyanobacteriota bacterium | reverse complement strand
CAGACCGGGACCAAGATTAGTCGATTCGCTGGAGATTTTAGCAGAGATTCTGCATCCAGAGCTTTTTGATTTTGGATACAGAGGTACTGGCTGGAAGAATTTTGAAATAGATTAATGCTTAAGAAACTTATCCTTGAAAACTGGAAGAGTTTCCGTTACGCGGAACTTCCGATTGACCCACATTTTTAGTGCGATCGCAATTTCTTAGAAGCGATTCAAGAAGAACGAAAAGCTAGGGCTAATTGCGAGAAAGCCCAAGCTTGTCTTAGAGAGCGAAGCAATTGGGGGGTCAATTCAACAAAAGCGCGATCGCAGATAACCTGCTTCAAGGATTCATGAGCGGGGACGTCCTAATCAATCGTGACGCGGAAGCGGACAAAACCAACATTGTTACCATCTATATTAGAAATAGTCCCTAAATTCGCAATTACTGCTCCGTTCGGATTAGCCGGATTAGAACAAGCATTACCTGGAGGGGGTGCCAAGGGTGACAAGAAATTCCCCTGGATAGGAGTATTTCCATTAACGACTTGGAGGCTACCGGGAACAAAGGTTGTTCCTGTGGGAATTAAGTCACAGAAATTAACGTTGTTAACTGGGGTGCCACCATCGGAGAGAAAATAGACGGTGTACTCCACGACATCACTGCTTTCCAAAGAATTATCAATTCCTATCTGATACACCCCTACAGGGGTTAATTGAGACCAACCGGTTGCAGTGTCATCAGCATCATCTGGGTCATCGACAAAACGGTTGAAATCAACGCCTGCCAGTGGTACACCGTTTCTAGTAACATTGGTAATTCGCTTCACCAAACGTAGATTAGGGTCTCTAGAGGTGACAACTTGGGTTTGATCTACTGCCGTGTTGTTCGTCAAATCGCTATCCCCGTCGGTTGAAACCACTGCTTGGTTGGTGTAGTTGCCAGGAGGTGCAGTTACATTAACGTTGAGTGTGAGAGGTGGCAAGCTATTACCAGGAGTTACGGCAGGGCCATCGTAAACACAGGTAACTAGTTGTCCCTCAGTAAAACAGTTCCAGTCAGTGCCTGCTGCTGAGGCAAAAGTGAAGCCCTCGGGGAGAGTATCTTGTATCGTCACTGGACCATAGGTGGGGCCCGTAGCGGTTGGCAGATTTTGCACCCTTAAAGTGTATGTACCCGTTTCTCCTTGAATAAAGTTACCGGAGTTAGTCTTCGATATTGCCAAATCCGGTAAAGGTGGGGTGTTGATGGTTTCTATCTGCAAATTGATCAGTTCATGAAAATTTACCCCACTACCTGTTGAACTTGAAAAACCAAACTTGAAACTGTCTGGTCGATTGTCTGGGGCTGGAAAAGCATCGATGACGGTTCGATAAGCCGTGCCTGTCCCCGTAGGGTCTATTTCTAGAGTGACGGTGTTATTGGTACCGAGTGTAATCCTCACTCTTCTGACGGTGCCTGGGGCTGTACGCGAAGCCACATCAGGTCTATCTATGCTGAATCCACCATTAGGCAGATCACGTAAGGTACCCGAATTCCGGAGATAGCAGTATCCTTCTGTTCCACTACCCGGCCCTCTGATGGTTACTGAATCGCGAATCTGTGCTGCTGGTGGAGATAAGGTCAATCCCCCCCCAAAGGGAGATTGGGCATCACAACCAAAACCACGTCCTTCATAGTCATTGGCAAAATTGCCATACTCATCTAATCCAATACCGAGATAGGCACTTGATAGTCCAGGTTGACTGCTATCTGGAGTGACCTGTTGGGCATAGCCCAGAGCACCACCTGTTGCGCCTACCTGTGGAGAGGTGGTAGTTCCATCAAATAAGAAGAACGTTGTTCCATC
>JBFLZA010001122.1:0-1835 GCA_040756535.1 Cyanobacteriota bacterium | reverse complement strand
AACCATCATTGCGATCGCCTCTGTATTCCTACTGGATTGCTGAAATCCCTAAAACGGGCTTTGTTGTCCGCATGATTAACTTAAAAACTGTAGAACTTACGTATTGACAGGGAGTTGATTATGTGGGTTGGTTCTTAATGACGGTTTGAGCTGTTCGATAATGAACTCGCGATCTACCGGAATGTACAAATCTATTTGCACTTCATACCAGTTTTCAATTACGTGAACGGAAACGGTTCAAGAAAAAAGTTATTTTCGGCTGTTTTGTGTTGAAAAAATACCCTCTTGAGCCAAGACAGGCTGCCCTGTGGATACAGCGTGTTCGATAATATCAGCAGCCCGACTAACCCCACCTGCTCGGCGAATGGCTTCTTGTAGCCTAGTTGCATTCTTTTTGTAAGACTCTTGGGTCACCACCTGTTGTATAGCGCCTCGCAGCCTAGGGACACTCAATTGGGATAAGGGAACTAATTCTCCTGCCCCCGTCCAAGCGATACGCGCTGCAACTCCAGGCTGGTCATGGGTAATAGGAATTGCCACCATTGGCACCCCGTTGGTGAGGCATTCTAGAGTGGTATTCATGCCTGCATGGGTGATGGTGAGCGTTGCTTTTTTGAGCAGTTCCAGTTGAGGTGCATAGCCGACAACCAAGGGATTTCCGGGCAGCCCTTGCAAGGATTCTGAGCTACCAGAACCCCCCAGAGAAATTACCAACTGGGCATCTAACCCAACACATGCAGAGGCAATAGTGTGAAAAACTTCCATCAGGCGATTTTGTATGGTTCCCATAGAAGCGTAAATCAGCGGTTGCCCGGTCAACTTTTCATAGGGGAAATCGACAGATACCCGCCCGGTTGAGTCATGGTACGGTCCCGTGAAATGGAAGTAATCGGGCAATGTTTTGCGCGGGAATTCAAACTCAGCTGGCTGTTGACTGATAGTCGCCAGTGGGGAAAATCGCTCGTTGCTACTAGAGTGCAGAGGTAACTTCCACTGTCGGCGATACTCTTCATTTACCTTCTCGATTGGTCCTGCGATGCGACTAAACAGAAGGTAAGCTGCTAGATTGCGTAGACGCGCCCACCCTGCTGGGTTATAGCTCCAGGTTGTAAAAAAAGGCGGGATGGTGTCGTCTGGATTAAGTATCAAGGCATTGCATACCTCAATCAATGGAATGTTTAAAAATTCTGCAAGAGTTTCTCTCACTGGTATCACTTGATCCACCAGTAATGCTTCTACACCAGCCTCACGGATTGCTCCTGGGCCATCCCTAAGTAATACAGCATTCCACTGTAGGAAATCACTGAAGGCGTAGCGCAATGCAGGAAGTCCGCTCAGTTCCCCCAGTTGTGCATTCAATTTTGGCATCGCCCCCAAAGGATACTCAGATTCTGCGTTCGCGAAGCGTGGGCTCTGCCCAATCGCCCGAAATTCCAATCCCGCAGCTAGTGTCGTAGCTTGGGCATCGAGAACGCCGATAAAAGTAACGCGATGACCTCGCCGTTGCAGTTCACGACCTAATGCGAACATCGGGTTGAGGTGACCCGTTACTGCTGGACAGATAATGGCAAAATGAGTCATAAGTTAAGCAAGAAGATATCAACTTTGAAGAAACTTGGTTGGATGGAACGCTCTCCGGAATTCGGTCAAAAACTTTGAGAGAACTCTAAGCCTGCTAATACAAAGCTCTGTTTCTGTTTCATCCGATTGATGCTCACTCATGCTAGGGAATGAATAGATCCCAAATAGGTTCTATAAAACCTATCAAACTGTTTATCAACTTAAACAGGGATTGCTTTCCAATTATTTGATTGAACAAGTTAAACGCCCTGCTT
>JBFLZA010001121.1:0-1838 GCA_040756535.1 Cyanobacteriota bacterium | reverse complement strand
TTGCCTTTAGATCAGTACACGCTAAAAGACTTGCCGAACGCCAAGATCGCTCAATTTGGTGCATTCAAAGATTGGAGCTTTGTTTCTATCGAGGGGATTCCTAGCTTAGATGCCGTTCCATTTGCCAAATTCCCACAGCCTCCAACGGGTCCCGATACTTCCCCCTCGTCATCCGGTATTGTCGATATTGCCTTTGGTGCGGCAGAAAGCGATCGCACTAGAACTATTTCTGGCAGCAACGTTGAGGGCTATAACGTTCCTTGCAAAGAGGGATGTGCTCATATCGAGCTGGCTGGCTCCGATTCAATTTTGGGCAAGGGCTGGGTTAGCGGCAAGTACCAAGAAGTTAGAGGCGGCGAGGGTGTACTAGCTCAAGTTAACAACGGCAAAGAGCCTACTGGAAGAAACCCGTTTGGCGAGGGATTTAAAGTTGTCATTTGGGATATTTCCGAACCTCAAGGCACGGCATCTCAAACTATGTTCTTCCGCTTTTGTAGGCGGGGAACTCCTGATTTGGGTTGTACGCCGTACTTCTTGGGTCCGATTCCTTTCATGACTTTCTCCGAAACCGGAAATATTTATTTAGGCAAGGTCGATTCAAGTTCTGGTGGCAGTGGCGCTTATTCTACTCCTACCCAAATCGCTACTTCAGAAAGGCAACAAGCCCAACAACAGTTGAAGTCTCCGAATTCCCAACAAGGTTCTGCCAATAGCTCCTTAAACTCTCCTCAAGATCAGTCAAAATCTTCGTCAACACCAGGCTCTAATTCGTTCATTACTCCTTCTGTGCACTCAACTTTATCTAGCATTCTTCCACCTACTCCGGATTGCAACAAACAATCGGGCGGTGTGGTTCTTGACGCTATGAGTCAAGCTTTGTCCCAGATTGAAGGCAACTACGATTCTGTTGGTCCCTACGTGTGCGACTCTTCAAAAAATTGTGGACGTGCATTGGGTTCTCACCAATATATGTCCTATCGAACAGATGTTCGTCAGGTTATCGAGTCAAAACCAGGCGGCGCTGATTTCCTGAAACTACTTGATAAGGGACAACCGATTACTGGCGAACAAGCTATGCAGTATTTCTCTCCTCTCGATCAGCAGCAGCTTTTCGACCAGGATGCTCAATCTTTAATCGATAAGGCAAGTCGGGAAATCGACCCCACGACGGGTATGCCCTTTACTGGCGATCGCTTGATCGAGCGAGTGGCTCAGATGCACTTCGGTGGAGCAGGCGTTCCGACCGACTCAAATGCAACGGACGTTTTTGGTAAGTATTCGGTCAAGTCCTACGGACAGACTGCTGCTGGTAACTACAAGAACGTGATGGCAAGCATGGGCTGCTCTCAATAATTTTCCTCTTCGCTTGCGATGAACCGAAAGCCGTGCAGCGTACACGGCTTTCAATCCCCCCAACTTTCCCCAAACTCTTACATTTCATGACGCAACAAGATGGTCAGTACTTCTGCTCTCGTTGGATATCTTTCGTCTTTTGCTACTTACAAGCAGCGGTTTGACGCTTTACCCAAAAAAACTCGGCTTACGCTGCTGGTTGCTGCTACAGGTGGAATTTCGTTTTTGTTAGCTTTATGCGTTGTTTCAGTCTTGACAGCACCTAAAACATTCCGTAAAGCTCAATCCGTTGTCGGCAATAAATTACTAAAAACCATTGTTGCCGAAAATTATTTGGGTGTCGATCCGGACTCTATCTATAAATCGGCTAAGGCACTGAATGTAGACGGAAAGTTTTCAATTATTGACTTCAATAATTCAGCTCTTTGTGGCAACGTTGGCGGACAAAATGGATGTCTTTACGTTGCTTATACCCCATCGGGAAA
>JBFLZA010001120.1:0-1845 GCA_040756535.1 Cyanobacteriota bacterium | reverse complement strand
ACTCCCCAAACCTATGCACTAACAGCTGAAGTTTTTGTCAACTTGGGCGACGGGCCGCAGAACCTCAACGAGGCACAGTTGCTTGCCGGTCAGGCCCTACTTCGCAAAGATGCCAACACTCAGAACTGCCCCAGACTGGAGGCGATGAAGCAAGCACAACAAGAGGCTAAAGATTCGAGTGCCGGTGTGTGGGGAAATATCAAATAAAAAGCTGTGGCAAGCAACGCACAGCCCGACAAACTCACATCGAATTTACATCCTTAGAATACCAAAGCCCCATCAGCGTCATGCCGGTGGGGCTTTGTCATTTGTGTGGCTAGTCGCTTTATCTGCCTTTCAGCCTGTTGAGTCTAGCCTTGAGTTCGTTGATTTCGTCCAGGCTCTTGCAAGTGTCTAGCCTAGTTTTGAGTTCGTTAATCTCGTTTAAATCCTTGTAGGTGTCAAGCAATCTCGATTGCAACCTTCTTAGTTTCTCAGCCCTTAAGTTTTCAATTCTCGTAAACGTTCCTTGCACCGGCCTAGGATTTGCTTCAAGCTCTGCTATTTCTCGTTCAATCGCTTCATCAGACATTTTTGCTAATGGTGTTCTCCCCATTGTTTTTCTCCTTAATTACTGAATCTGCCATCTACATTCACAGTTTGAGGAGGCTTCCGTCGGCCTCCCATTGCTGCCTCGAAATCATCTTCAGCCGCTGCTGATGCCAGTGCTTGCCGCTTACAAAAACGCGCAAGGACAAAGCATAAATCACTTAGCAGAACAATCAGAACTGATAGGGCATAAGCATTAAAGTCTGTGGTGCGTGGCTTCAGATAGTCTGCTGTAGATATCAGCGAAATCCAATAAGTTGCAATGATGCTGCCACCCAAAAACAGCGCAAGTATTAATGTCCCTAGAAGCTCAGACAGTCTTTGAAATGGATCATCAATTCTCGCTATTTGTCGCGGCCTCTCAAAGGCAAAACGCAATGCCCAAGGAGCGCAAAAAACACCGCCGATTGAACTGGTAACAACAGACAGCGCGAACGATAAAAGCTTAGTTAAGTCGGCATTTTCAACCATTGCAAATAACCATCCATAACTCAAGCTCGTATCAATCCAGATAGCAGCACCAGCAGCGAAGTAACACAAAAATCTGCCAATCCGATAAAGCCAAGCCTCTCTTCCCATCGCTCCATTCCTCTTATTTTTGTTGTGTAATTTTGTTTTAGATTTGCCAATCTTGTTGAATCGTCCCTACCATTGCCGGCGATTACCTCATCTCTGTTTGGAGGGGTGCCGACACCTGTCGATGGCTGTCGAAAAATCCTGTCGAAAACTGTCGATGGAGCTGTCGATGGGCTGTCGAAAACGCATCGACAAGGGTTTGAGGGGTTTCCTCGACAGTTTCGACAGTTCGACAATTAGAGCGCTTCAAACCTCAGTTCGCTCCCTTCCCCCTCTAGTCGGTCTCTACCAAGTCTTGCTAATTCCTCAAGATACTCCCTGACATTAATTGCATTATTTTTATCAAACTCTACAAGTTCTTTGAGGTTTCGCCGCTGAATATCGCGCACCTTTACCGGCCCTCCAAGCTTCTTTGCATAATCAAGGATTGCCTGCAACTGAGGAGATAATGATTGCTCGTGTTTGGGAACTTCCGATGGCAGCGAGTACATGAAAGCAAGCTTAGATTGCTCGGAAGATAGCAAAATATCTTCATCTTCAATCTGCTGACTTGCCGAGTTACGCGTCTGGTTCATCCCCAAAAACTCAAAGACAAAATCAGCGCTCATCAAATCTGGGTCGAGAGTAATCGTCCTCTCCATAAAGCGCCCGTTTTCATTAGGAATGCCGGTTAAGGTGCCC
>JBFLZA010001119.1:0-1845 GCA_040756535.1 Cyanobacteriota bacterium | reverse complement strand
TTACTAAAGGTTTTTTAATGACCATCCAATCCGTGAACCCCCAAACGCGCCACGCCCGTAATAGCACACACTATGTTATGCGCTATATCCTAGCCGTCTCCTAAGGGCGGTGAAATCAGGAATTTTACTGAGAACTGATTTTTAAGATTAGATTAATTCAAGTTTTAGCCATTACCTTGAGTTGTGACTTTCAAGTTTTTGCGTACTTAAATATTTAAGTTTTTAAGTTTTTGATTGTTTGAGAACTTAACTATTTAAGTTGTCATTCTAACCACTGAGTTAACAGAGCCTCTACTAACTCGGAGAACTCACGATCATCTCCCCGTTGCAGCAGAGCAATTTTCACGTCTCGATAGGTTGTGCGGCGGATGTAAGCCGTTACCTGTTCGTAGTCAGGATTGCTGCGTTTGCCCTTAGGTCTGCCGCGCTTAATTTCAGGCTGGGGTTGTTTAGATTGCATCTCTGTCTCGGTTGCTGGAACAAGTTCAGGGTCATTTTTTTTTGCTTCTTCGGGTTCCGGCTCCCGATTTTTCGCGGCATCTAGTATTCCTTTAAAACGACTCACGACAAAATCTCCTTTCCCACTACTTGATAGTCACCCCAACCCTGCTTGGCTCGATTGTCAGCTACCCCATAAACAGGAACTCCTGCCAGTGATGCTTTCTGAAATGCAGAAAGGCGACGGATGCCAGTCTTAAACAGAGGCAGTCCTGCTTCGGCCAGAGTTCCTCTGGCATCCTCGCCGTCTTTAGAAGGTTTAGGAGGAATAATGGTCAGCAAGATTTTGTAGCGGTCAGCACCGATACTTTTCAATTCATCAATAGTCAACATCAGCGCATCCAAGGCTAAAGCATCTGGGGTAGTTGGCAGTACCAGCAGATCGCATCCATCCGCCAGTGCTTCCAAATCTTCTCGATCGGGTCTGGCTTGGGTATCAATCACAATGTGCTCAAAGTTTTTAGCGTGCTTGGCTGCTTGTCTTTCATCAATCACTTTAAAAGGTAAATTTCCCCGCTTAGCCCATCCGGTAGCAGAACGATTAGGGTCTCCATCAATTAGTACAGTCTCTCCCTTTTGCTGGAAGTAAGCTGCCAAGTGTACAGCTGAGGTGGTTTTGGCAACGCCGCCTTTGAAGGAGGCTACAGTGATAATCATGGATACTTACGTTGCTGAATGTTTAAAATTTTACCTTTTTGCGTACCCAAAAAGGTAAAATGAGGAACTTAAAAAGTTGGTGTAGGGAGCTGGAGCCAACTAATCCACTTTCACTTGAGATTCATTCGACACCTATAATATGTGGCTTTCGAGATGCCGAGGGACTGACAAATTTCTTCAATTGTTTCGGAGCTGTCATCAGCTAACTTGATCGCGGTGAGAATTTTTTTGTCAGAGTGTTTTTCTTTCCTGCCACCCTTCCGACCTCTGGCTCTAGCAGCGGCTAATCCAGCACTCGTCCTTTCTCGAATAATCTGTCGTTCAAATTCAGCGATCGCGCCGAAGATGCTAAACACCAACTTGCCGCCGCTGGTGGTCGTGTCGATTGCTTCGGTCAGGCTGACAAACCCAATCCCTCTAGTGCTAAAGTCTTCAACCAGTGTCAACAAATGTTTGAGAGAGCGTCCAAGCCGGTCGAGCCGCCACACAACCAAAGTATCGCCTTTGCGGAGCTGGTCGAGACATTGATCGAGTCCTGGTCTAGATTCTTTAGCGCCGGAAACAGTATCGCTAAAAATCTTTTCACACCCAACCTTTTTAGGAGCGTCCTTCTGTAAATTTAATGTTTGGTCATTGGACGAAACTCGGCAGTATCCAATAATCATTAAGAATGTGTCGTAACTCACCTAT
>JBFLZA010001118.1:0-1846 GCA_040756535.1 Cyanobacteriota bacterium | reverse complement strand
TCCCAAGGCAACTGGCTCAAGCGCAGGGCAGTGTAGAGACCGCCAAAGCCGCCACCGAGGATACAAATGCGTGTAGGTTGCTGGGTCATGGTTCTAGTGAGTGGGCGATTCAAGCGCAGGGCAACTACCTTACAGGATAGCAATACAATCCCGTTAGGAGTCGGCATAACCGGCTTCCTACTGTTGAGTCGATTGCTCTACTGAAACGGTGGTACGCCAGTAAATTGCCATTGACTCTATTTCGGTTTCACACCAGACAAGACCGATTAGTTTTATCAAACATCAGGATTGCGGCAAGGCATTGGTCTTTTAAATCGTGAGGCTCTTAAACCCTTGCAACCACAGGCGTTGAGTTCAGCGAGTGAATCGGATAATAACCCAGATTCATTGCCCAAGCCCCTATAAACCATTGCCAATTAGGATGAAGGGTGCCCAGTAGTAGGGATGAGCAAACGGAGTGTTTGTTGGACGGGACAGCGTTTCTGTGTTGGTAACAACTTCAATGCCACGAGATGCTGCTGAGGTCGTTCCTTCTTCTCCGATTAAGGCAACTTGCGCTTGCCGTAGTGCTTCCGCTTTCGTTACTCCAGGAGTTTTCAAGGCTTGATAAAATTCTGTCATGAAAACCTGCGTGCTATTATCGTTGACCGCCCAGAGGGAAGCGATCGCTGCTCTCGCTCCTGCCCGCTGAAACTGGTAGCCTAGCCCCAAAATCTCTTCTCCGTTGCCCAGTCCACCCAACCCAGTCTCGCAAGCACTCAATACGACCAGATCCACATTTTGCAAAGACCAATTTTCTACGTCTCGCAACGTTGCGCGATCGCCATTTCCAAATAGGATAAAAGAGTCTTCTGGCTGTCCAGTTAGAAATGCCGCATGGGTGGCAAAGTGGATAATGCTGTATTCGTTCAGCTTTGGTAGGACTGCTTCTCGACCAAAGGCTTTGTCAATTAGCATGGTTGTATCGGGAATCGTTGCCGCCAAGCCGTCTACTTCCTTGCCTGCAAACGGTAGCCCATTAAACAAGAATTGCCGAGATCCAATCTGGAATTTGTAGGTACCTTGCACAAAAGCACCTGCTAACAAACGCCCCTGAGACTTAGGTGAAGTTGAGAAATCAGTCAGGGAACGGGCGGTAATATTGTTGACTTGGTACCGCTGCACCAACCAGCGATCGCCATCATATAATGCAGCTAACGGGATGTATCGCAATTGCCCATCGGGAGCATAGACGATCGTTTGAACATTTGCCTGCTTCAGTTCAGCTTCTAACGGTTTGATCAGCCAGGTATAAAGCTTTTGAGCCACCTCCCGCCCTCGCTTTGACTGAGTAGGGTCTTGCAGTAGCTGATGAAATTCTAAAACCGTTTTGTTAAGGTCTTCGCGTTTAACATTAACGGTACGGCGCAGAGGTGGAGAATCGGGAGTGGTGAGGATGAGTTCAAGGCGATCGTCTAGAATCAGCGGGTAAAGCAGCACTGCCCGATATTTTTGCAACGTATCCCGCAAAGCATTCAGGTCTTCCAGGTTAACATTCTGACGTCGGGCTACGCGGCTAAGTTGTTCTACTAATACCCCGACATCAGGGCTATCAAGAAACTGGTTGAATTGTTGGTTCAGTTCTATCTCCAGTTGCACCAGTTGGGCAATTCGCTGCTGTTGTTGGGCAGTCCGTTTAGTTTCCGGTACTTCCCGCAATTGGGCAAGTTCCTGACCGAGTTTGACAACAGATTCTTGCAGGTTACTATACTTTCTCAGGATTTCTGCTTCGGGATTGAGAACTTCGATTCCTTGTGCTGTCTGCTGATTGCCGCGCACGTTCCGCAGATAGTCATCGAGTTCTTGT
>JBFLZA010001117.1:0-1846 GCA_040756535.1 Cyanobacteriota bacterium | reverse complement strand
GGGCACGACAATGTCGTGCCCCTACCAGATTGGACTTAACTATCTTGAATGGAAGGAGCCTTGGCTACCGTTTTTGCGGCCGATTGCACGGCTTCAATATCGGGTGCTAACCATTCATGAGCGTCTTGGCAGTGATGAGCGATGAGTAATCCCCACAGCCTTTGTGGATGAGGGAGGATGGGGACAGCTAAATTCGCACGAACCTTTAAGTTGCGGAGGAAGTCGCGGTGGCAAGGGGTGATGAGTTCTGTTTCAATATCTGCGATCGCTCGCACCCGTCCCGCTAAGTACATGGCAGCGTAGTTATCATTAAAGCACTCATCAGGCCCAGTTTCGCCCAAGATAGACAACTGTTGAGAGTCCAACGACTCAAAGGTAACCCGTCCCTCCCACTCACGATAAAAGTAATATAAGACGACGCGATCGATACGAAGCACGTCTCTTAAATTATTGACGGTTGTTTGCACTAAGATATCTCTTGCTAAGGTTTTAGCAAGGTGGTCACTAATTCGTTGCAAACCTCGATCTGACATAAAAAAATCGGTTGAAGAACTCAGGATAGGTGGTGATTAGAAGATACAGCAGGAAATAGTAAGCTGTACTTTGTGGGCATTGCCCTGACCCTACAAAAGACTGTGTTGAACTCGAATGAAATTTGCGGTTTTGCATTTCTCCTGAGTACTCTTTGTCTGGTGACAGGGAAAGAGGCAAGTGCTGTGTTTGCCATCAGATCCATTGAAAAACCCCGGTGAGACGCCAGGGCTTTTTGTTGGTAGATGTAGTTATTCTTTTATCCTAACGTTTCGGCTTGGAAAGTTAGCAACAAGTCTTGGCGAATGGAAATCGCAGCAACACAAACTCATGTCCGCCTAAGTGAACTCAAGATCTGAAAAGCCTTGATGATTGGGTGCGAGTTGGTTTAGTACTTTAACCCTTGATGGGCGGGTGAGAGTCTGTGTAGCCGCTTAATCCTCCTCAATTTTTGAATTTTTTCTCCTCACATAATTGCACTAGTGCTTTTTTTGAGATAGAGCTTTGAGCAGAGGTAAGATAGGCAGGATTTCTGCTATTGTCTCTGGCAAAGATGAAGAAAGGGAGAATTGACGATGACTATTAATCCGTTATGGTGGGCAGTTATCCTGCTGATTATCGCTGTGATTATTGGTGCGATAGGTTTGACGGGGATAGAGTGGGGTGGGGCGAGCATTGGACGATGGCTAGGTGGGATATTTCTGACTATCTCGGTCGTCTTGTTCGTGCTACTTGCAATCGGTATTGTAGCGGTTTAATCTTTGCTAATTTACTTTTCTATTGGCTTCTTCTATTTCTGGATAATATTGCGAGTTGACCCAAGTGTTTTAAAACTTGAAAAACAGAGTACAGGTCATTTCCAGGATTAAAGATATCAAACAAACGAGATAAGAAAAAGCATAAAGATTGTTCGGCTGAGTGGATAGGCAATGCCTCCTGCAAGCCAATGGAATGAAGAACCCTGGAATATTACCAGGGTTTTGCGTTGGCAGATGAAGCTTCAGTTTATCGTAACGTTTCGGCTGAGAACGCTCATGACTTCGTTAGGGTTGGGGGTGGGTTGCAGGGGGCTCCATTCGGTAACTTCGGCAAAACCAAGGGTGTACAGGGTGCGGATGGTGCTGTTGACGACTCTGGGTGAACTGACGAGTATCATTTTGAGGCGTTCTGGTGAGGGTTCGGTAGGGGGGTTGGTAGGGAGGGGTGATGCAGGGGTTTCGTCTGTTTTGGGTAGAAATTCTTCCATCGGGGTTTACCTGGTTTTGATAACTTTGTTGCAAATCTGCAACATCGTAATCCTATCTTGAGTGATGCA
>JBFLZA010001116.1:0-1847 GCA_040756535.1 Cyanobacteriota bacterium | reverse complement strand
ACGGAGAATATTGTGTCAGCCTTAGGAATTTCCAACCTAATTGGTGGACTGTTCATTACATCAACGATGAGCATTGCACCCGAAGTATTTTCTACTTGGAGTTTGGCAAAAAGTGGGCAGGTAACTGCTGCGGCGACAGGCGTGATTGCAGACAATACGGTGACAATGACACTCGCCTTTTTCCCCCTGGCACTGGTGACATTGCCTGTAGAAAATTTCCTGTTGTATGCAGTCAACATGGGTTTTGTTGCGTTGCTGGGAGCAGTGTATGCTGCCGTGATCAAATTTGGTTCTGAGAAACAGAGCTTTGAGCTTTGGGAAGTGCTAGCACTTAATGCAGTCTATGTTGCTTATCTAGGCGTGATGATTTTCGGTGTCCTAAACGTTATTTAAACTATGCGATAGAGGCAATGCCACTACTTTTGTACCTCGGTCTGGTTGTGCTATCTACGGCTGTAATTTGGCAAGGCAGCTTCATGCTGGAAAAGTCAGCCGAGCGTCTATTGCCGCCTCTTCTAAACCAGCATCGGACGGTAGAGTCAGCATCCAGACTTTGACACCTGGCGACAACAAGCAAAACTTAAAGCAGGTATCGTCAAGCAACTGTGCGAACCGCTCAAAACTGACCCTCGCTAGCCTTCGGCAAGCCGTTCTACGAGATCCTACAGCGGTCAACCTGGGCGGTTTTATACATCTACGTCAACCGAAGCTAGCACGTAGCGCCTCGCATTAGTCGAATACATCTCTCGTTAGATGACACCAATTTGTCGCAACGATACATAATTAATCATAACGACAGCAATCTGTGACCGATGGCAATTAATTAATCACTGTACAATTTTAAAAGCGGATGATGGGACTCGAACCCACGACATTCAGCTTGGGAAGCTGACGTTCTACCACTGAACTACATCCGCCCGCTAACTTATAGATATAACTATCTCTGAATTATACAATATTTACTCAGCTAGAAGTTCGCTGTCAAGGTTAAGGGAGATAAAAAACTAATCCTTAGTACTGTTGTCACAATGTTTTAGCCGTAAAGGCTTAGTTTCCCAAAAACCACTGGCGAACCAACTGCTGCAACGTTATCTTGGGAAGAATCAAAGTAGTTGTTTGCTGGAGTAGAGTAGCTTAATCACCTGCAATACTCAAGAACACAAATTTTGCTCTGTACAGTAAATTAAGAGCAGCACTGTAGATTTGGCAAACCCATTTAACAATTTCCTAAGCTTTTGTCAAAACTCTCCTGTGCCATTCCATCGAACGCCTTTTTAATACCCCGCTCAACAGCTTGTGATGAAAAACACTAAGCGATCGTGACTCATTAAAGAGCAGGCAACTTGATTTTGTTGCATCCTGTAAAGTGAACGACATTGTCATTATGCCGTATTGCTGAGGTCAACGCTACCAACGAGTACCAAGGATGTTTAACGCAACTGAAATTTTAATTAATGCGTTTGTTAAAAGACTGCGGGAAGGTTACCACCGGACTTATGGGGGTCTAAAAACCGACTATGAAGACATTATTGCTTGGGCAGGAAGCATGGCAATGGAAAATATTGCCAACAGCGACGCCTTGTATCATAATGTCGAGCACTCCATCCTAGTGACTTTGGTAGGACAGGAGATTTTGCGGGGCAAACATATCCGCGAGGGTGGAGTTACGGCAGAAGACTGGTTGCACTTTATCATTTCTGTGGTTTGCCATGACATTGGTTATGTGAAGGGAGTGTGTCGGCTCGACCGAGAAACTGAAAGATTGTACGCCACGGGGAAAAATGGAGAAATGGTTCATCTTCCTCCCGGAGCAACAGATGCTTCCTTAACGCCTTATCATGTCGATC
>JBFLZA010001115.1:0-1852 GCA_040756535.1 Cyanobacteriota bacterium | reverse complement strand
AAGTTGCTAGACGGTTATTTGAAACGGAGGCAGAAATCTTAGAAAAGTTAGGTAGGCATGGTCAAATTCCTCAACTGTTGGCTTATTTTGAACAAAATCAAGAGTTTTACTTGGTACAAGAGTATATTGAAGGTCATCCTCTCAGTGATGAACTGCCAGTCGATAAAAAGCTTCCAGAAAGGCAAGTGATAGAACTCCTCAAAGGAGTTGTAGAAATTCTGACTTTTATCCACGAACACAAAGTAATTCACCGAGATATTAAACCCAGTAACATCATGCGTCGCCAAGAAACAGGTCAACTCGTGTTAATTGACTTTGGTGCCGTGAAACAGATTCGACCCCCAGAGCAAGCTGAGCAGGAGAACCCTACTATTGCCATTGGTACTCGCGGTTACGCTGCGCCCGAACAATATGCTGGGCATCCGGCTTTTTGTAGCGATATTTATGCTCTAGGAATGATAGGGATTCAAGCCCTCACTGGCATTCCTCCTCATCAGCTTCCTTTTGAGTCTTGCGAGGTTAACTGGCATCGTCTGGCTAATGTGCAGGAAGAATTTGCTCAGATTTTAGACAAGATGGTACGCTACCACTTTGCTGAACGCTTCCAGTCGGCAGTTGAAGTCATGGAAGCGTTGAAGCATATAACCAGTTAAATTACAAGCTTCTTAGCAATCCGTATCACTCTTATAGAAACGCTGTAAAACCCATGTCCTTTTAGGCGTGGGATATAAGGCGGGTCAACGGAGGGACGTAGTTGACCAAGCTACTTGTTTTTTGGTTTTCAATATAACGCTTAATAGTCTCGCTTGAAACGTTGCCAGCCGTTGAACAGAAAAAGTTCCTAGTCCAACTTGGGAGCTTTTTAAGCTGGGGAAATTCAGTTATCATAGACAGCAGGGAGGTGAAGCTCAATGCTAGTTTTAGAGTACAAAGTTAAAGCAAAACCTAATCAATACAAGGCGATTGATGAAGCAATTCGTACAGTGCAGTTCATTCGGAACAAAGCAATTCGCTATTGGATGGACTCACCAAGAGACGCCAAAATCAATCGATTTGCTTTGAACAAGTATTCGACCGAACTACGCAACGAATTCTCCTTTGTTAAAGACCTCAATTCAATGGCGGTGCAAGCGGCTGCCGAACGAGGGTGGCTAGCAATTTCCCGGTTCTACGACAATTGCAAGTCTAAGAAATCTGGGAAAAAAGGACATCCAAAATTCCAGCGCGATAACCGTTCAGTTGAGTACAAAACATCAGGTTGGTCACTCCATCCAATCAAAAGACGAATCATCATTACCGATAAAAAAGGTATTGGTGAACTTAAGCTTTTGGGTAAATGGGATATCCACACCTATCCTGTAAAGTCCATTAAACGGGTTCGATTAGTTCGCCGTGCTGACGGGTATTACTGCCAGTTTGCTGTTAATGTTGAGTGTGTTGATGTTCAGCCTAAAACAGGCAATGAGATTGGGTTAGACTTGGGTCTGGAGTCGTTTTACACTGACTCGAACGGACATCAAGAACCCAATCCTAAATTCCTGCGTAAGGCTGAAGCTAGGATCAAACACGCTCAACGTCGCATTTACAAAAAACAAAAAGGTTCGTCAGGACGCTGTAGGGCAAGAGCTAGATATTCCAGAAAACACTTGAGAGTAAATAGGCAACGGCATGAACACGCCAAGAGACTTGCGCGTAACGTTTGTCAGTCTAACGACTTGATAGCCTATGAAGACTTGAGGGTGGCAAATATGCTCAAAAATCACAACCTTGCCAAATCTATCAGTGATGCCAGTTGGTATCAGTTTAGGCAGTGGCTAGAGTATTTTGCTAGCAAGTTTGGAAAGATAGCTAT
>JBFLZA010001114.1:0-1854 GCA_040756535.1 Cyanobacteriota bacterium | reverse complement strand
GACAGCTCAACTACGACATCTGGAGCGATTCCCTGCTTGTTAATATCGCGACCACTGGGGGTGAGGTATTTTGCGATCGTCACAGCTAGACCCGATCCATCTTCCAAACCTCGTACTGACTGCACTAACCCTTTACCAAAGGTCTGAGTTCCAATCAGCGTCCCTCGTTTATCATCTTGTAAGGCCCCAGATAGAATTTCACTAGCGCTAGCAGAACCCCCATCGACCAATACTACGAGGGGTTTATCGGTTAGAGCACGATTGTTGGCAACTTGACGGTCTGCTTCTCCTCGCCTATCCACCGTCGAGACAATACCCCCCTCATCGATCCACATCCGAGCAATTTCCACGCTGGCATAGAGTAGACCGCCTGGGTTAGAGCGCAAGTCTAAGACATAACCCGTCACATTCTGTTTTTCTAAATCTTTAATGGCATCGCGCATTTCCTCAGCGGCGTTGGCACTGAATTGGGTTAGGCGAATGTAGCCAATCTTCCCCGTCGGCGTATTTTGAACGTTCTGGCGTACTGGATGAATTTCAATTTTCGCCCGTTTCAGGGGATAATCGATTTGCTTGTCTTCCCGCTGAATCGTCAATGTGACTGTGCTGCCCGGTTCGCCTCGAATCAGTTGGACGGCATCATTGACATCCATGCCTTCGGTACTCTTGCCGTCAATCTTGACAATTACATCCTTTGCTAGAACCCCAGCTTTAAAAGCCGGTGTATCCTCGATGGGTGCAATGACCATCAGCTTTTTCGTTTCTTCATCCTGGGCAAGCTGAATCCCTACACCCGTTAATTCCCCAGAGGTATCAATCTGCATGTTCTTGAACTCTTCTGGGCTCATGAACCGTGTGTAAGGGTCCTCCAGCTTCTTCAGCATTTCCCGGATTGCCTTGTAGGCTTCTTCCTGGTTCGCGTAATTACGATTGAGATATTCGTTGCGAACCGACCGCCAATCCTGCTGGTTAAATGTACCGTCTACGTATTGGCGATCAATAATCTGCCAAACTTCATCAACTAACTCCTTAGGACTTTGGCTAAAAAAAGCCTGACTCTTAGATAAAAGACCAGCGCCTGTAACTGCAACGGTGGTTAATACCACTGCTGTCGCACCAAGAACGAGGCCACGTTGTGTAATTACCATAATCCTTTCACAAGCTGGAGGAAAACTACTGCAAAGGAATTACGCTCACTCTAACACGCTATGCCAGTAAGCGCCCAAGCCTATATCTCTTTGCAGCCATTTGGCGTCTAGTCCGGATAATATACCTGACTCGACTCTTATATGGCTTGTCATCAAAGGTGTTAACTTTTATTATGGTTCACTTTTCTCAGATCATTCATATTTTGCTCTTTTTTGTCTCTACATTAGCTGACAAAGTTGGCGATCGCTGTATCTTACTTTAGAGTTGTTTTGAAGATAGGGCTGTAGCCAATTACAGCTTTTGTGCAAGAGATCGTCCAGATTCAGATTCCACACTATCACAGTATTATCCCGACTCGCTGAAGCGATCGCCTGACCGTCATTGCTCCAAGTCACGCTGGTAACTCGATCAAAGTGCCCTTCTAGAGTTTTAATTAACGTATCATCAAGACGCCAAAGCTGTATCCGGTTATCCCAAGTGGTTGTTGCGAGAATTTTCCCAGTGGGACTAAAACGAACGCGAGCCACACTATCCGTATGCCCTTTCAGGGTTCTGATCAACTCTCCTTTGCGGCTCCAGAGTTTCACGGTGTTATCGTAACTCGCCGAGGCCAGCATCTGGGAGTCGGGGGAAAAGCTCACATCCAAAACCCAATTACTATGCCCTCGCAAGGTTTTTAGGAGTTCCCCATCAGCATTCCACAGC
>JBFLZA010001113.1:0-1857 GCA_040756535.1 Cyanobacteriota bacterium | reverse complement strand
CCTGTTTTTTTGGGGGGGGGGGGGGGGGGGGGGGGGGGGGGGGGTGGGGGGGGGGGATCGACAGAGACTGAAATCCCTGAAATTCTGTATATGGTGCGTAAGTCCTACGAAAGAAATGAAGTTGCATCTACCGACATTTTTCCGAGCTTGTAACCCTGCCAAGACGCTGGTTGTGGGAAATCCAGAAGATCGCCAGTACTATATCGATTTTTCTTCTGTGCGGGGGGGGCGAATTATTGAGGCATTGGGGCGAACGATTACTCGCCTTTCCCCCGATGAACCTACTTGCCAATTGTTTACAGGACATATTGGCTGTGGCAAGTCAACAGAGTTGTTTCGACTCAAGGCCCAGTTAGAACAGCAAGACTTTCATGTCGTTTATTTTGAGTCCAGTAAAGACTTGGATATGGCGGATGTTGATATTAGCGATATCTTGCTCAGCATCGCCAAGGCAGTTAGCGAAAGTCTAGAAGGTATTGGCATTCATCTGAAGCCCCGTTACTTTGGCAGGTTATTCAACGACATTAAAGATTTTTTGCAGACTCCCATCGAGCTGTCAACGGAAGCAGAACTGTCTGTCGGCATTGCCAAAATTACAGCCAAAACTAAAGATAACCCTCTTCTGCGTGACCAACTCAGACAGCACTTGGAACCTCGAACCAAAAGCATTTTGGATGCCATCAACGAAGAAATTTTGGGACGGGGGATCGAGGAGCTTAAGCGATTTGGCAAGAAAGGATTGGTTGTGATTGTTGATAACCTAGATCGGGTCGATCCCAGACCTGTATCCTCCGGGCGATCGCAGACTGAGTACCTCTTCATCGACCGTGGTACTCAGTTACGAGACTTAAAGTGTCATCTGATTTACACCCTGCCCTTGGCTTTGATGTTCTGTAACGAGTATGAAGCCCTGAAAAATCGCTTAGGCGCTGGGGTGGCTCCCAAGGTGTTGCCGATGGTGCCGATTCAGTCGCGGGATGGTCACGAATCCCCCAAAGGAATAGGCCTACTACGACAGTTAGTTCTGGCACGAGCTTTTCCCCATGTGGATGCTCAAGCTAGGCTGAATTTGATCGGGGAGGTTTTTGACCATCCAGAAACGCTTGACCGGATGTGCCGTATCAGTGGAGGTCATGTCCGTAACTTGTTAGGGCTGCTCTATAACTGCCTGCAACAGGAAGACCCACCCTTTTCTCGTAGCTGCTTAGAGAGTGTCATCAAAGGCTACCGTGACGACCTTACCCTAGCAGTTGATGAGGAGGAATGGGAGCTGCTGTCTCAAGTAGTGCAGCAGCAAATCGTGAAAGGCGAGAAAGAATACCAGGTTCTGTTGCGTAGTGGGTTTGTCTATGAGTACCGCGATGACTTGGGACGTTGGTTTGGAATTAACCCGGCTCTAGCAGAAACAGAAAGATTTCACTCTTTAGGTGTAGCCGCAGCCAGCAGCTAGAGGCCCTAATCCTGAATTGCGTTCAAACCTACTAGTTCGGCAACAGCTCTCAGAGGCAGGGGAGTGGTGGGAACCTGGGGGAGAGAAAGTTAGATCTTTGAAGGCAACTGGACATAACACCGAAATCCTACCTGGTGTTGTTGCTAAAGGAGAACTCTTTCTACACTTATCCTGTGAACTAAAAGGCAAGGAAGTGTTTTTGAACCTTTAGCGGCTGTAAGGTGATCAACATGATGGCATACCTGCTGCCTAGAGGTGTTGTCTGCTAACTGTGACCAGTGGAGACGTTTTCAGCCTCAGAGCGCTCCCACTCCTAAAGCATACCGAGGGGGGATTGGGCAACCCTAATACTGAGTTGCATTCAAACGTAGTAGGTAGCAAAAGCTCTCGGAGGCAAGGGGAGCTCC
>JBFLZA010001112.1:0-1858 GCA_040756535.1 Cyanobacteriota bacterium | reverse complement strand
GGGAGAGCACTCCATGATTACCCTGCCTGGAATTACTATCCACAGCAAAATCTATGAGAGCTTAGCTTCTTTGGTATATCGGGGCATCAGAGAGCAAGATAACTGTGCAGTGATTGCCAAAGTTCTCAAGCAGGATTATCCCTCTCCTCAGGATTTAACTCGCTATAGGCAGGAGTATGAAATTACTCGCTTTCTCAACATTGAAGGCGTAGTCAAGGCATACAGCCAGCAAGACTACCAGCGCACGCTGGTTATTCTTTTGGAAGACTTTGGTGGAGAGTCTTTAGAATGCTGGATGCGGCAACAATTAGACTTCTGTCCCATGCCGCTGTCGGTTTTTTTGAATATGGCGATCGCCATTACTGATACTCTAGGCAAAATCCATGCGGCTCATGTCATCCATAAAGACATTAATCCTGGCAACATTGTCTTTAATCCGAGGACTGGCGTTGTCAAAATCATTGATTTTGGCATTGCCACTCGCTTCAGTCGCACCAATCCGACATTCAAAAGTCTCCATCTTCTAGAAGGAACCCCCGCCTATTTGTCGCCAGAGCAAACCGGACGAATGAACCGTATGCTCGACTATCGCACCGACTTTTATTCACTGGGTGCAACCTTCTACGAACTGTTGACGGGACAATTACCGTTTCCCACTAAAGATCTCCTAGAGCTAGTCCACTGCCACATTGCCAGACCGCCGACTCCCCCGCATGAATTGAACGCAACGATTCCCAAACCTGTTTCAGATCTTATTTTGAAACTGATGGCAAAGAATGCGGAGGATCGCTATCAAAGTGCTTGGGGCATCAAAGCAGATTTAGAACGCTGTGCCCAGCAACTGGCAGAAGTGGGTTTAATTGAACCTATGCCATTGGGTCTGCAAGATGTTTCTGAACAGTTTTGCATTCCTCAAAAACTGTATGGGCGAGAAGCGAAGATTGCAGCATTATTGGCGGCGTTCGACAGAGTGGCAGGGAGTGAGGGAGTAGGGAAATGGGGAAGTGGGGGAGCAGAAGAAGACATTACCCTACTACCGCATCGTGAAATGATGCTGGTCTCCGGTTATGCTGGCATCGGCAAAACGGCATTGGTGCAGGAACTCCATAAACCGATCACAGCAAACCAAGGCTATTTTATCTCTGGCAAATTTGACCAATTTGGGCGCAACATTCCCTACAGCGCCATTGTGAATGCCCTGCAAAAGTTAGTGCAGCAACTCTTGAGCGAACCGGATGAGCAGGTGGAAGTGTGGCGATCGCGCCTGCTCACTGCTCTGGGCAGCAACGGACAAATCATCATTGATGTCATCCCCGAAGTTGAGTTAATCATTGGCAAGCAGTCGCCTATACCCGAAGTTGGAGCAACTGAGGCACAGAATCGCTTCAATCTCACGTTTCAAAGATTTGTGCGGGTGTTTTGTGCAAAAGAGCATCCCCTAGTCATTTTCTTAGACGATCTACAGTGGATCGATTCTGCGACTTTGAAGTTAATCGAACTCATTTTACTTGATGAGCAAATCCAGTATCTGTTTTTGATCGGAGCCTACCGAGATAACAAACTGACTCCAACGCATCCGTTGGTCTTAACGCTAGAGAGCATGCGAAACCAGGGAGCAGTACTTCAGGAAATCACCCTGACTCCCTTAATGCTGGAACCGTTGACTCAACTGGTGGCTGAGACATTACATCGCAATCCTGATACCGTTCGTTCCTTAGCCCAAGTCGTGTTGCGTAAAACCGAGGGCAACCCTTTCTTTGTCGGTGAATTTTTGCGAATGCTGTATAGCGAAAATCTGTTAATCTTTAATGCGAAACAGTTAAGCTGGGAGTGGGATATTGCTCAAATTCAAGCCCAA
>JBFLZA010001111.1:0-1860 GCA_040756535.1 Cyanobacteriota bacterium | reverse complement strand
TTTTCCTAATTTTTGTGATGGCCAGCCTCAAAGAAGCTGGTTTTAAACTGAGTGTGTTTTTAGGCGCCGCAGGTATTTTGACGGTTGCTTTGGGTTTTGCCTCACAAACCTCTGCATCCAACTTAATCAGTGGGTTGTTCCTCATTGGTGAAGGTTCTTTTGAAATTGGCGACACCATTTCAATCACCCTTATTCGTGGCAATACCATTGAAGGTGAAGTCATTTCAATTGACCTCCTCTCGGTTAAGC
The DNA here is from genome assembly GCA_040756535.1 of Cyanobacteriota bacterium. Lineage (GTDB taxonomy): Bacteria > Cyanobacteriota > Cyanobacteriia > Cyanobacteriales > Coleofasciculaceae > JBFLZA01. Next base: position 1,611 of record JBFLZA010001111.1, on the reverse strand, counting down.
TACTCACTCAGGACAACATTTATGTACGACTGCCGAATGAACAACTGATTCGAGCCCCAGTTCACAACCTCTCTAAGTTTCCAATACGGCGTATTCCCATCACCCTAGCGATTAACTTTCATGAGAACATTATTAAAGTACGTGAAGTGCTGATTGATGTGGCTAATAAATATCCTTTGGTGCTTGCAGACCCTAAACCTGCCGTCACTGTCACCGCCTTTCGTGAGTCTTCGATTGAGTTACTGTTTGCCGTGTGGTGTCAGCAAGAACACTTTTTGCAAGTGCGTGATGAAATGCAGGAACGTATTCGTAATGGTTTCTTAGATAACCAAATCGAAATTCCTGTGCCTAAAATGGGCTTTGTCGATCATCCGCTTTCGCGTCCATTATCCAATGAAGAAATTGATCAATATGCCAATGCACAAGCTTTGAAACGAGAACCGAACATCAAATAAATCTCCTCAGCTCCTTATGATCCATGCAGACATAAGGAGCTGAACTTGTTTAATTGGTCTTTTCCTCAAGTTCAGGCATCGGTGCAATATACGCAATTATCAACATCACCAAACCTGCGCCTAAGAATGAAATCACGCGGGTGAATGTCCCAATGTGAGATAAGTCAAACAAGACCAATTTCAGCGTTACAAGAACTAAAATACACCCACCAAAAATCCACAATGAACGCAAGTTGCGTTTGGTTGCCGTCAGCATGCAAATGAAAGCCAAACTAACCCAAAGCAAAGTAAAGCTCAGTTGCACTAAAGCGTTTTGCCACATTTCCCAGTCATTATAGGGTGTGAGGAAGTAGACATGCAGCGCACGTAGTACCACATAACTACTGAGCCAAAGTAGACTCGACATCATCAAAATGGCACCCAGACTTTTTTCCAAACCCGCTTTCATTTGTAAATTCAGCATCCAAATGAAACCGATCAGCATCGCAATACTGACCAAGTCAAATGGGTTGAAAATGGGTAACCAGTATCCTGCAAAAGCTTGTTGGCTAAAGATCTGAGAACACACAATCCAAAACAACATGAGCACTAAGGTGTTGCGTGCCCGCCAAAACTGTCTCCATCTCGTTTGAGTCGGTTGTGTGTAGCACCATGCAGCAAAGGCCAGCGGTAAAATGACCATGCTCAAATACGGCATACTTGGAATGAGGGTTAAGCTGGTGAGCGCCAAACTCAATAAAGCCCCCAAACTCACCCACTCCACCTCATCCTCCACGCCCTGTAGCGGGCGTAACCACAGCAACGTGAGTAATCCACTCGTTAAAGCAAACAATAGGCGGTCTAAACCAGTCGACCACATAATGATGCCATCATGGCTCAAGCCCACCAAGAAAATGAAGGCAACGGCATACGGCGGAATCAGGCCAATCCATTTGGGTAATAACCATGACCAACTGGCTTTACAGTAGAGCAACCATTCATTCAACACCGTATATAAAAGCACAATAATCAGCAGTGCCATCGTTACCTGACTTTTACTGTCGATTTCATCCAAAAGTAGGATAAACAACATGGTGGTTGCTGAAAGCAGTTGTAAGCAAAAAAAGGCAATGGTGGCAAAAGACAACTGTTGTCTAAAGCGCTCTACGCTGTTGGC
>JBFLZA010001110.1:0-1860 GCA_040756535.1 Cyanobacteriota bacterium | reverse complement strand
CGATTGCATCAGTGGAAATAGAGAAAAGAGATCGCTGTTCACCCGCCCGATTAAACGACTAGGCAACAAAGACTTATTACGTTCCGATTGGAACTTGGGCAGCGATTCTTTCAATTCTCGGACGCAATTGCAAACGATTGAGACACGCTACAGCAGTTCATCTCATTTAATCACTAGCCGATTGTCTATACATTTAACTAAAACAGCTACTTGACTGAGTAGGTTGTCTCAATAAAAGACTTCCCTAAATGGGACAATTAATTAAGCACTTTTCCGACGATGGAAAGAGCATCCTAGTCGCTGATTTTTTAGGGGTTTAGATGGGACAGCCAAAGCCGTATCGGGTCGCCATTTATTGTCGCGTTTCCACGGATGAGCAAAGTTGCGATCGCCAGGAAAGAGACTTGGTTAGTTACGCACAACTATCGGGTTTTGAAGTCGTGGCAGTTTACAAGGAAACAGCATCAGGGGAGAAAGATGACCGACCAGAAGCGTATAGCTGAGTTCTAACAGATAGTATGAGAGTGCGATCGCCCGAATCACTGCCGATCCTCTAAAGCTGATTAACTTGACTTCTTCAACTTTTATCTGGCTAGTTTGACTGCATCAGCCAATCCTGCAACCTGTCCAATCGGATGTTGTAAAGCCCAATTATTGGGTGGATGCTCGTGCCCATCTTTTAACGCTGGATCGGGGACTGCTTTACTCGCATCCTTCTCATCTGCTGCCTTCGGCGTGTGATCGAAGTCCACCCATCCCATAAATTTGTAACCCCCTTCGTAAGTTCCTTGATACAGGAGTACGCATTGCACTCCTTCCCCGCTCCAGTCTCGCGTAAATCCTCCCATTACCCCAGGATCAGCCATCAAATTATTGCCATCGTATGTTGCGTATTTTCTCGGTATATTTTTATACGATACTACCAGATGTGTAATAGTTTGGTTGAGCAGGTTGCTTTCCTGCACGTTAGGAAAACTATTGTTGATCGTAGCAGCAGCTACCTCGACGAGTTTCGGTGATGCAGCACTCCCAAAGAAGTTATAGTTTGAGTCATCAAATATTAGTGCGTTGTTCGATTTTGTAACTGCACCTATCTTTTCATTCTTCTTATCTTCTTTCTCTTTCTTTTTATTATTTTCTACCTGTTGCTCTAAGTTGTTATTTTTAGCATATATTGCGAACTCACCCATCAAGCCCTCTATCTCTTTAACTTGATAAGCGTCATACGGATTCTTTGAGTTCGCGCCCTTTGTCTCGATTAGCCATTCCTCGAATTTTACCCGCAGTGCTGCAATATCTTGAAAGTTCTTGCTCGCCTTCTTACTAAAGGTTTGTACGCCTGCTGCCGCTGACATTGCTTGGATGACATTGGATAAAGGTAATCCATTACTTACTTTTCCTATATTGTCTTGGAGCGATCGCTGTACTGCACTACCATTCTGTTGAACAACGTGCGTCAACTCGTGGGCAATCAACTCTTGCCCACCCCGGCTTCCCGGTTCATACGCTCCCTCCCGGAAGAAAATATCTTGCCCAGTCGTAAATGCCTTTGCCTGGATTGAGTGATTCAACTGGTTAGATTGAGCATCCGTATGAATCTTTACCCCGCTAAAGTCAGCCCCAAACGCCTGCTCCATCGGTTCGCGAATACTCTGCGCCAGTGGCTGTCCGCTTCCTCGTGCCTGTTGAATGCTTGCTTCGAGATCCGGTGAGGCGGGTTGTCCATCCTCACTAGACTGACGCTGTATCATCGGCTTCATCTGGAGTTCTTTTTCCTGTTCCTCTTCTGGCATCACCTCGCGTTGAAGGGCGGGTACATCCAGCTTTCTCATCAATTTGTTTTGATGATTCGGGATTCCT
>JBFLZA010001109.1:0-1862 GCA_040756535.1 Cyanobacteriota bacterium | reverse complement strand
AAGCGGTTGGAGTTGGTACGCAACAGCGAGGCTTATCAAGAGGCAAGGAACACTCCCAAAAAAGACAAAAAGCTCCGTTCCGAACGGTTTAAAGCAGCTAGAGCTGTCTACCGTTACTCTGAATATGATGTACACGAGTTTGCATCCAAGACAGCCAAGGCATCAAAATGGATAGCCCAGAAAATAGATGCTCAAGCGGTTCAGACTATTGCTACTCGTGCTTTCAAGGCATCGGAAAGGATGTTAATTGGTAACGCCAAAAAAGTCAGATTCAAAGGGAAAGGAAGATATCGTTCAGTTGAAGGAAAAACGAATAAGCAGGGCATCCGATTTAAGGATGAGTGCCTAGTTTGGGGGCAGCTCAAAATAAGTGTTCTCCTTGACAAGAATGACCCTGTTGTTTTACACGCGCTTAACTCTCCCGTTAAGTTCTGTCGGATTGTTAGAAAGAAGATTAATGGCAGATATCGCTGGTACATCCAGCTTGTTTGTGAAGGTCTTCCTTATGTCAAACCCAAGAACAAGATGGGGAATGGTGTAGTCGGAGTAGACTTGAATGTTTCTGCTGCTGGAGTTGTATCTGATACTCAAGCCTCCCTCGAAGAATTCTGTTCAAAATTTGATAGGAGAGAGCGAGAAATCAAACGACTTCAACGACAAAACTCTCGCCAACTCCGTGCTAACAATCCCCAAAACTACGAACCTGACTTTCCGGCTCGTAAGGGCAACACAATTGTCACTAAAAAAGGGCAAGTCAAGAAAGGTTCCAAGAAGTGGAATCGCAGCAACCGTTACCTAAAAATCCAGAACAAAAAAGCAGAGATTCAACGGTGTCAACAAGAACACCGTAAATCTCTGCAGGGAAAATTGGTTAATGAGATAATCCGCCAAGGCGACCACTTCAAAATGGAAAAAGTTTCTGTTAAGGCGTGGCAGAAAAAGTGGGGAAAGCAAATTGGCTACAAATCCCCAGGAGAATTTCAATCCCGCTTAGTTCGCAAAGCTGAAAATGCTGGCGGACAGGTGGACAAGTTTTCTTGCCAGAAGACTAAACTCTCTCAGACTTGTGTTTGTGGAAACGTTGAGAAAAAGTCATTGTCTCAACGCATTCATGAGTGTGAGTGTGGAGTAAAGGTTAAGCGAGATGTACTGAGTGCATTTCTGGCAAGAAGCGTCGCTGACAATCATCTCATCATGTCCTCAGTCCTTAGTGACTGGGGGAGGTTGGAGACAACGCTCAGGCAGGCATGATCAGTAGTAAGTTGCAAGCAAGTAGGCGTTGCCGAAAGCAGGAAAGGTCAGTTTTCCTTGGAGCAACTCTGCCTAGATTTCTTCAAGAACTAGGGAAGTCGGAGACAGCGGGTCACACGAAACCTTAGGTATTGAAGAACCCCCGCTTTTTCTAAAGCGGGGAGTTCTCAGAGGAACGATGTCACAGAACTTGATGTCATAGAGTAGAGTGTTGGCCGTTCTTTATCTATAGTTGGAAAAGTACCAATCATCTCCCATCCATGTCACTCTGCATTAACCCTAGTTGCCCCAAACCAGACGACCCCGATAACGTTCGCAACCGCTTTTGTGAAAATTGCGGTTCTGACTTACTTTTACAAGGGCGCTACCGGGTGACGCACCTTTTGAGTGACAAAAGCGGCTTTGGCAAAATCTATGAAGCTCAAGAACAGGGTAAGCCCAAAATCCTGAAGGTACTCAAAGAGAATCTCAACAACGATGCTAAAGCAGTAGAACTCTTCAAGCAAGAAGCAGACGTGTTGGGACAGCTTCCTCATCCCGGTATTCCCGATGTGGATGGCTACTTCCCCTACCCGACTCGAAATGGGCCTGCATTGCACTGCATTGCGATG
>JBFLZA010001108.1:0-1863 GCA_040756535.1 Cyanobacteriota bacterium | reverse complement strand
TAAGACCATCATCGGATTTAGTTCCGAACTCGCAAGAGTCCCCAACGTGGCAACGGCAAACGAGACAGGAAGCGAAGGTTTTGCTTTTGAAGCTCAGGCTTCAGCGAAGCAAGCCTGAGTACTTCACCTTATTTCAGTTGAATTGAGAGAATCGCCAGGGGAGTCTAGAAGCATACTCTTCTGGCGATTAGTCTTTCTTAGCCAGAACAACTCTCCACAGTTACAATCCTCAAGAGGGAGTTGTAGGGTGGAACACTCCGACGCTCAAATCCGCTTTTCAATTTCTTTAGACTCCTGCCCACCCGCAGGGTTCGTAAAGGAGTACGTCACGCTTGGACTGCACAAATGTTTGTACGCTTTGTCTATCTAAGGTTGAATTTTGTTTACCTGCTTCAGCCCAGTAAAGTGGCTGTGTAGATGTAGCTATTGAGTCTATACTTCTACGAACTATGAGAATTTTACTGGTAGAAGATGATGAGCGCCTGACAGACGTGATTGCAGAAGACCTTAGTGATCAGCATTATGCGATCGAGGTAGCTTCTGATGGACAGCTTGGTTTGGAACTGGTGAATACTTTTACTTATGACTTGATTTTGCTGGACGTTATGCTGCCCAAACTCAATGGGCTAAGCTTGTGCCAGCAGCTTCGCTCTCAAGGTTGTAGTGTTCCCATTCTGATGCTTACTGCCCGAGATACGATTACTGATAAGGTTATGGGACTAGACGCAGGAGCTGATGACTATTTAGTCAAACCCTTTGATTTGCAAGAGTTGTCAGCTCGAATTCGGGCTTTACTCCGCCGAGGGAGTTCAACCTTACCGCCAGTGCTGGAGTGGGAAAGTTTGCGCCTTGACCCCAGCACCTGTGAAGTTTTTTATGAAGAGCGCCTCGTGCCGCTCTCGCCCAAGGAGTATTCTCTGCTGGAATTTTTCCTACGCAATCGCCGCCGCGTGTTTAGCCGCGCTCAAATCTTAGAACACCTCTGGCCGTTTGAGCGACTACCAGAAGAAGCAACAGTCAAGGCCCACATTAGAGGGTTACGGCAAAAACTGGAATCAGTAGGAGCTCGCAGCGATTTGATTGAGACAGTCTATGGTCTGGGTTATCGCCTCAAACAGACTCCCTAAACTTTCTTGATCTCAAACCATGAGCATTGATGCTGGTGGTTCTTTTTTCCCTTGTCCCTTGTCCCTTTCCCCTATCCGAAGGGCTTGACCCATAGCTTCGGTTCCAATTTCTCTGTCAAGATGTAGCAAGAAAAAGAATTGGTAAGACCCTATGTTTCAAGGTCTGCGCTTGCGTCTTCTGCTGTCTCAGCTGATGGTAATGGCAGCAATTTTGAGCGTCTTTGGGATAGGAGTATATGCTTTCTTGAGCCATAATCTTTACCGTCAATTGGACAAAAAGCTATTGACTTTAGCGCAATCAGCAACTCCCTCGCTGGTAGAAGTAAAAGTTAAAGGCAGCCAACACCTCGATCAAGTTGATGAAGTCCCTTGGCGAGATATTTTCAATCGAGATAAACAAAGCCTGGAATGGTTTAGTGCTGAAGGAAAACTCTTGGCCAGTCGAGGGGTTCTTGAGCTTGCTGTTTCGCCAGAAGTCGGTTCCCAGACTTTAAAACGAGTGCAAAAGCCGTATCAAATTCGGACGTTTACTATTTCCGTTTTCAAAGATGGCTCAAACCGAAGTCAGCCCTTTTTAGAAGGCTTTATTCGAGCTAGTCAATCTACCGAAGACATAGAAACGATCCAAAGTCAACTCCTTTGGGGATTGGGAATGGGAGGAATGATGACTCTGGGGCTAGTTGCGATTGGTGGACTTTGGCTGACTCAGAATGCGCTTGAACCGATTGAGAGAAGT
>JBFLZA010001107.1:0-1867 GCA_040756535.1 Cyanobacteriota bacterium | reverse complement strand
TTGATGGTGTTGTCCTTACTGGCGGAAGCCAAAGTCTTGCCATCTGGGCTGTAACTGACGCTGATGACTGCTTCGCGATGCCCTTGGAGGGTCGCAATCTCTTTACCCGTTGCCAGATTCCACACTTTGATGGTGTTGTCCCAACTGGCAGAAGCCAAAGTCTTGCCATCCGGGCTGTAACTGACGCTGATAACTCCTTTGTTATGTCCTTGGAGGGTCACAATCGCTTGACCCGTTGCCAGATTCCACACTTTGATGGTCTTGTCCTCACTGGCAGAAGCCAAAGTCTTGCCATCCGGGCTGTAACTGACGTCATAGACTAAATGGCTATGCCCTTGGAGGGTCACAATCGCTTTACCCGTTGCCAGATTCCACACTTTGATGGTGTTGTCCCAACTGGCAGAAGCCAAAGTCTTGCCATCTGGGCTGTAATTGACGCTGATGACTGCTTCGCGATGCCCTTGGAGGGTCGCAATCTCTTTACCCGTTGCCAGATTCCACACTTTGATAGTGTTGTCATCACTTGCAGAAGCCAAAGTCTTGCCATCCGGGCTGTAACTGACACTGATAACTCCTTTGTTATGCCCTTCTAAGCGGTTGCGCTCTCTCACCCCGTAAACCGCCTGCCGCAGTGCCGCGACAACTCGTATCTGAGTATCAGTTTTTGCTGCACCCGCTCGTTTTATGAGTATTCCTGCCTGTAAACCTGCCATCAACGCATCAAATTGTTTCTCTTGATGAAACAGTGAATATGAATCGGCACTCAGGGCATTTATCTGGTCTTCCTGAAGTTCTTCGGCTCGTCGTTTTTCCGATTCCGCCACTCTCCTTTGAGATTCCGCTTGCCATGCTAAGAAAGCAAACGCGAATACTGCTGCAATTGAACCCACCAACGCTCTTTTGAGCAGGCGATTTAACTTTTGTTCGCCCAGTACTCTTTGCTCTTTCTCCTTCCTCAGTTCTGCTAATAGTTCAGCTCCCTGTTGCTGACGAATAAATGCCACCAGATAATCGTGAACCAGTTGATAGCGGTCTGCGGGAGATTCTGGCACTCGCACCACTAACCCTGAACTCAGTAAAATTCCTAAAACTAAAGCCAAATTGTCAGCTTTTAATTCTAAAGAGTCTGCCAGCTCCGCACGAGTTTTCAGAGGACGAGTATTATTTTCATTAGTGAGCAAGTATAAAACCAGTTGAGCTAGTTTTCTGTTTTCTTCAGAGCCGCAATCTTGGACAACTTCTGCTAAATGTCGCTCCACCAGTTCTACTTTCGGGTTGTCCCCTAGACACCGATACTGTTCCAAAGTGGTAATTTTTTCTGACTGGAGTTGTGCGCCAACAATTTGTAACTCTATCGGACGTACCGCCTTCAACTCTCCCGCCAAATCTTTCACCAGTTCCTCTATCAACGCTGGCTCTAAGTAAAACTGGGAGCGTTTGGTTAAATTTTCAATAACTAACTTTGCCTCGGTAGTTGAAAAATCTCCTAAATAATACAGAATATTTTTATCAAGTATGTTGTTGTTAACCGCAGCCATTTGATAGATACGATTGCATTCCAACAAATAATGTAAATAATCCTCCCGCAAAGCCAAGATAATCTTTACATAGGGAATATCCAGACAAGCTTGCAAAAAATTATAAAAATCTAATCTTTTAGTTTGCTCTCGGTAAACAAAGAAGAACTCTTCAAACTGGTCAAATATCAGAACAGTTAACAGATTACAATCTGCATTTTTTCGCAACTGCTCAATAATCGCCGCCGTTGAATTTAAAGCTTTCCCTAACAGGGCTTGAAAAGGCGGGCTAATTGGCTCTTCTTGCTCCCCCCTGATTAAGGGGGACTGGGGGGAATCTTCATGGCGTT
>JBFLZA010001106.1:0-1867 GCA_040756535.1 Cyanobacteriota bacterium | reverse complement strand
CTGTGTGACATAGCAGAAGAAATTGCCGGAGACACGATCGATCTCACTTGCTTAATTAATCCTGGCACCGATCCGCACCTATATCAACCGAAACCGGAAGATCGCCAAGCCATTGAGAACGCCAAACTGATTCTCTACGCAGGCTATGATTTTGAGCCAGGTTTAATTAAATTAATCCAGGCAACTAAAAATCCAGCTTCTAAAATTGCCGTGAATGAAGTTGCAGTTCCTAACCCAGAACCATTTGAAGAAGATGGCAAAACCGTTCCTGATCCTCACGTTTGGCACGATGCAAAAAATGGCATCCGGATTGTGGAAACCATACGCAGCAACTTGGAAAAATTAGCCCCCAGCAATGCGGCACTTTATAACAGTAACGCCGAAAAATTAACAAGTGAACTCCGGCAGGTAAATACTTGGATTAAAACTCAAGTTGCCACAATTCCCCTGACTCAACGCAAATTAGTTACAACTCATGATGCCCTGGGTTACTATGTCAAAGCTTATGGCTTGTCGTTTAAAGGGGCTTTGGGTGGACTGAGTACCGAAGAAAAACCCGCCGCCGCGCGAGTGAAAGAACTGGTTAAAGACATCAAAAATGTTGGTGTTCCCACAATTTTTGCGGAAACAACGACGAACCCCAGACTGATTGAAGCGGTAGCTAAAGAGGCGAATGTCAAAGTTTCAGATAGAGAACTGTTTGCCGATAGCCTCGGTGCATCAGGAACGGAAGGCGAGAATTACCAAGGAGTATTGATAGCTAATACGCGCACCCTTGTCGAAGGATTGGGAGGTAAATATACTCCTTTAAAGGCGAAAAATTCTAGACAACCTTAATAAATAATATGGGAAATTTTTACCTTACTAAAGGTAGAGCTTCAAGCTAACAATTCATCTAGCGCAACACTAAATCCTCGGAGTACCAATTGTGTACTTACCACATCCCCAGTGTTAAACCCTAATGTCTGATTTTGAGTAATTAATAATACCCGACGGCTCTCAGGAAATACCAGCCAAACTTCCTGACAACCCGATTCTAAATACTCGCTTGCTTTAGCAAACAAATCCTCTGCTGAATCGGTTGGAGAAGCGATTTCAGCAATCAGCGGTGGACTTTGTGGCAACGCTCCTGCCTCACCAAACTGCGCTACCAATTCCGCTGTGAGATAGGATACATCAGGACGACGCCCCTGCTTCAAAGTCCGACAGGGAAGTTCTACAGCAACCTCTCCTCCTTGTCCAGATTGGGTTATGTAATTTCCCCAGGAAAGAACCAACTTACTTTGAACCCGACTGTGTTTTACCGTCATTCCCATTTTCTCCACAAGTTGTCCATCCACCCACTCCATACCATCGGGAGGATTAGTCATAAAGTCTTCTAGAGAGAAGCTTTCTGTTACAGTAGCGATCGCCATATTCATCTACTCGCTTTGGTCAGGTACTAATATTATGACAGGCTGCACATAGCAGATACCCCCAACTTCCCGATAAAAAGAAGTTGGGGGTATGTATTGTCTATAAATCAGGAAATATTATTAACGAACCCTAACTGTTTCGTACTCCAAACGAGGTGCAGTTAAGTGGGATATCGTCTCATCTGGAAAATGTTTATCTATAATTTCAGGAATTTCTTTAGCGTCAATCCGAGTGTAGCGAGTTTTATCCGGCATGACGATATTCGGACCTGCTTTGCAACGCTTCATGCAGCCAGTCCCCTTGATCGTAACCTGGTCGTCCAAACCGCGATCGCGCAAACCTTCTTCCAAAGCCTGACAAACTTTATTAGCACCCAACTTGCAACAATCTGACTTCTTACACACCAAGATTGTCGCTTTGACGCCGGAAGGTAGAGGTAATTTTTTAGCAG
>JBFLZA010001105.1:0-1867 GCA_040756535.1 Cyanobacteriota bacterium | reverse complement strand
GGGCCGCGGGGCCGCGGGGGCGGGGGGGCCCGGGGGAGCTGGGGAGCCGGGGAGCCGGGGAGACGGGGAGACAGGGAAAAGATTTAGTTCGCAATTTTGGTAAACAATCTCCATTATCTTCCCCACCTCCCTCATCTTCCTCATCTTCCCCACCTCCCAATCCCTTTGGTGTCTTAGGAGTTCACACCCAGCAACGCCGAACTTTTACTCAGGATGATATCAACTTCCTGCAAGCGATCGCTAACATTCTTGCCGAGGCCATTGAGCGCTCTAACCGAGAAAAGGTTTTGCATAAACAAGCTCAACTGCTGAATTTGGCAAACGATGCCATTATTGTTCGAGACTTCGAGGGTTGGATTTCTTACTGGAACCAAGGGGCACAACGATTATATGGTTGGACAGAGCAAGAAGCGATCGGGAAAAAGTCTCACACTCTATTACAAACGGAATTTCCTCAAGCCCTAAGTGACATTCAAGCAGAATTGCTACAGCACGGAATTTGGCAAGGTGAACTCATTCACCACCAACAGGATGGAACGAAAATTACAGTTACCAGTCGTTGGACATTGCAACCCGACGAGCAGGGCAATCCATCCATCATCTTAGTCATTAATCGGGACATTACAGAACAGAAGCAGGCAGCGCAGGAGCGTGAGCAACTGTTGGTTCAACTCGCGCAAGAACGAGGGTTGTTAGAAGCTGTATTGCAGCAGATGCCAGCAGGGGTTATTATCGCAGAGGCTTCTTCCCACACCCTACTGTTGAGCAATGAGCAAGTCGCACAGATTTGGCGAAAGCCGTTTCAGATTGCTTCTCATGTGGAGGAATATGCTCAATATCAGGGGTTTTACCCGGATAGCCGTCCTTACCGTTGTGAAGATTGGCCATTAATTCGTGCGCTTACCACAGGTGAGACAATTACTAATGAAGAGATCGACTACTTACGGGGTGATGGTACGCAGGGAATGATGTATGTTAGTGCTGCCCCAGTTCGCAATCGTGAGGGACAGATTGTGGCCGGAGTTACCCTCTTCCAAGATATTACAGAGCATAAGCAGATGGAAGCGGCGTTGCGCGATCGCGAGGAGCAGTTCCGCGCCACAGTGGAACAGGCGGCAGTAGGTATTGCTCATGTTGCTCCCGATGGTCGGTGGCTCCTAGTGAATCAAAAGCTGTGTGATATTGTAGAGTACAGCCGCTCAGAACTGCTAGAGCGCACATTTCAGGATATTACTCATCCCGATGACTTAGCAGCAGATTTGGCATTGGTGAACCAGCTCTTGAGGGGAGAGAGTTCCTCATATTCAATAGAGAAACGCTATCTCCGCGCGAGTGGTTTGCCGATTTGGATTCATCTGAGTGTTTCCATTGTGCGAGAGGAAACAGGGGAGCCGAAATATTTTATTAGTGTTATTCAAGATATCAATCATCGCAAACAATTAGAAGTAGCGTTGCGACAATCTATCCAACGCCTAGAAAACCTATATGAACTTGACCGATCAATTTTAGCCGCACAATCCCCTCAACATACAGCACAAAGGGCTTTGGAGCGCCTCAGCCAGCTCTTACCTTGTTCTCGATTGAGTGTAGTCATCTTTGATTTGGAACATCAGGAGGCAACACTCCTAGCTATCTATAGCGATCGAGATACTCAAATTCCGACGGGAACAAGCATCTCTTTGCAGCCGTTTACCAAAGCAATTACTCAATTACGCCGAGGTGAGATTTATCAGGGGTTAGAAGTTGAAACTTTACCGTTATCCCAACCCTTAGTGCAAGCGTTCCAGGCAGAAGAACTGTCTTGTTTTCTGGGCTTTCCGCTGATTGCTAAGGGGGAATTAATCGGTGCTCTCAATCTCTGGGGAAT
>JBFLZA010001104.1:0-1874 GCA_040756535.1 Cyanobacteriota bacterium | reverse complement strand
ATAAGGCTTCATCAACAAGTGCAGATAAATCCGATTCCCTTTGCGCGTGGAAGGGCCATAAAATTGCCAGGGTTCTAGTCCTGGCTGAGTACCAATGATACTTTCGCAGTTGCCAGCTATCCAGGTTTCGATAACTGCCAAACGTTCGAGTAATTCGGGCTGAATTCTACCGTCTCCCATCGGGCTGACATTCAGCAACAAATTACCACCCTTACCAGCTACTTCACACAAAGTATGAATCAACTGGCGAGCGGATTTGAAGTTTTTGTCAGCTACGTTGTATCCCCAACTCTCGTTAATCGTCATGCAGGTTTCCCAAGCATGGTTAGGCGGTTGAGGCGGGATAAACTGTTCTGGTGTCTCAAAATCTCCGCAACCTGGTAAGCGGTCATTGATGAGAATGTCTGGTTGCAAAAAGCGAATCATCTCCTCCAGTTCTTTTACGTGCCACTGTTCAGGAGTTCGTTCCCAGCTACCATCAAACCAGAGAAGGTCAATTTTGCCGTAGTTTGTCAGTAACTCTTGCAACTGCCCTTTCATGAAAGCAATAAACCTCTCCCATTGTTCTGGGGTTGGCTGACGATACTTACCAAACTCATAAGGCTTATCAGCTTCAGTAAAAGCTGGATAATCCGGGTGATGCCAGTCGATTAATGAGTAGTACAAGCCAACGCGAATTCCTTGTGTACGCATAGCATCAATGAATTCCCGGACGATGTCTTTACCATAGGGTGTGTGTTGGATGGAAAAATCTGAGTGCTGGGTGTGGAACATGGCAAACCCATCATGGTGCTTCGCTGTGAAGATGGCGTATTGCATACCCAGGCGCTTGAGACTAAGCGCCCACTCACGAGGGTTATAAGCAACTGGATTGAAAATTCGTGCCGTGCTATGATATTGCTCAACTGGAATATCGCTACAAAAGGGCAGGCTGAACACACCACCCACTAAAGGCCAGGATAATTCGCAGCCCTGCCCAGAGCTGTGTCCCCAATGTACGAACATTCCGAAACGGGCAGTATCAAACCAGGTACTCATAGGTTTCGTCAGGCAGCATCTTTGCTGAATTTACCACCCTTGTCTTCAGTCGGTTACTACCGCGAGCTTTCTTAACAAAGCGATCGCTCTTATCGTTGCTCCAAGAGAGGAGGTGCGTGAATCGTTAGCTGTCCCGCACCCGAATCACTCAAAAACTTTACGGGTTGATAACGCTAAAATTGCAGGCAAATACAATCTAATCAGTTGCAAGACTGGTAATGCCCAACTCTACTGTTGTTCTCGCAATTTATTTTCAAACTCTCTCAGTGCAACGCTAGAGCCTGCTTCCCAAGCACGCTCTACATAGTTTGGGATGAGCTGTTTTACAGGAATTACAGGAAACGTGGGACTGTTAGAGCTTTCTTGATACTGCTGTCCATCAAATAGGTAGATATAGAGTACTTTACGCCGATAGATCCAGAGTTCAGGGACACCAATCGCTTGATAATCTTTAGGTTTGGTGGATGAAGTTAGGTCTATCTCAAGCGCTAAATCGGGAGGCGGATCGATTTCTAAATCTATCCGTTCTTTGCCTAAGATAGCTTGGCGGTTTTGAATGTAAAAGCAAGCATCTGGTTCCAGTCCCGCCTGCTCAAATCGTTTCAGGGTAATTGGATCGAAACTGTCCCAATCTTGTCCTTGGTATCGTAAGAGAGCCTTTACCAGATCCGAGAGGGTATCGGATTTCTTTCCATGTCCTGGTAAGGGAGCCATAATGCGAATTTCTTGAGTTTCTGCGTCGAAATAAATCTTGATCGCTGCCTTGTCCTGACGACTCTCCAAGAGTTTCTCATAATCCAACCAGGTTTGATGGCGCAGAACTACCTCTCCACCTG
>JBFLZA010001103.1:0-1875 GCA_040756535.1 Cyanobacteriota bacterium | reverse complement strand
TTCGGAGGATATTTCCGGTGATGATGATAATGATGGGATACCCGATCGCGATCGCAACACTAACTCCGTCAGTCTAGCCGTCGTAGATTACAGATTCCCACTCGGCAATAATGCAACCGTTAATATCTTTGCCAATGGGGGAAGGCATTCTCTGTACGCTGACATTATTACTCAATACCGAAGTAGTCCTATCTATAGTATTGGTGGGAATGGGGCTGGTATTGCGTTGAATTACAATATCAGCGACGCTTTTCAAGTGGATTTAGGTTATATAGCGACCAAGCCTAATAATCCCAATGCAGGAACAGGTTTGTTTAATGGCAACTATTCCGCTTTTGGACAGTTAGCCTTCCAGCCCAACGAGCAATTCCAGATAGGATTAACTTACGTTCATGCCTTCAACCGAACAGGTAACTTGAGTATAGCGGCGGCTGGCGGTTATCTGGGCAATCTCGTTACTGCGTCGGATGGGATTGCAAGCGATTCCTATGGTATAGAAGCGTCCTACAGAGTCAGCGAAAAGTTTATTATTGGTGGCTGGGTTGGCTTCACTAACGCCCGTCTGCTTAACTTGGGTGAAGCGGAGATTTGGAACTATGCTCTCACCCTCGGCTTCCCGGATTTAGGAAAGGAAGGTAATCTGGGCGTCCTCACTGTTGGTGTAGAGCCGACTTTGAAGGGGCTTGAGATTAATAATGCATCAATTGGCATTCCGAGTCGAGATGAGAATCTGTACGCTGAGGCTTCCTACAAATACGTAGTGACGGATAATATCTCAATTACAACTGGGTTGAGGTGGCAACCCGCTCTTTTTCAAACCAGTGAGAACGATGATTTTTTCATAGGGTCGCTTAGAACCACTTTCTCTTTCTAGACTGAGTAGATTGCTATAGGTGCGTTGTTGGGAAAATGCGATCGCACGATTAAGATTCGACACGCACGGAGATTGGTAGAAGGGGATTCCGTGATGGTGCAAGAAAAAATTTATCCCGATCTTGTCACCATCACTAATAGAGCATCCTAACCACCGACGAATTCATTTACAAAACTTCATCTCGCTCAGTATACTACTCATATTACTGGGCAGTTTATCCCGACTCAAAGGACAGGAGCTGATGTTCAAAAAGCTGAGAGGCGGTCTTCTTCTCGGAATTGGCTATATGCTATCCCCCCTCTCTTGGTGGAACGACCTATTTTTTAATCTACCTATTGCTTACGCTTTCGGCTATCTTTTCAGTTGGTTTGCGCCCGACTTATTTTTGCCCATGACCATAGTTGGATACTGGATCTCAAATATTGCCGGGATTCTGATGATGCAATTTGGGGCGGTGGATGTATTTACAGACAAACCGAAAGAGCGAAATCTCAAAAAAGATTTATTATTCGGGTTTGCTTCCTCAACTGTCTACACACTTGTAATCCTGGCATTAATTCAATTCAAAGTTCTCGATACTCCCCTCTTGTTCTTGGGCAATTAAGTTTCGTTGTCTGCTGCAATCAAATGCCCGATCGCTCTCACTAATTCCTCTGGTTCCACAGGTTTGGAAATGTGCAATTGAAACCCTGCGGCAAGTGCCTGCTGTTGGTTAGATTCTCCTGCATACGCCGTCAGCGCGATCGCTGGAATTAGCCCGCCGCGTTCCGGTGGCAAAGCGCGAAGTTGGCGCATCAGCATATAGCCATCGACTTCTGGCATCCCTATATCACAAAGCAGAATATTTGGCAAGGACTGATTCAAGGCAGCGAGTGCCTCGGACGCTGATGTCGCTACAGTCACCTCGGCTCCCCATTGCTCAAGTATAAAGGCAACCAACTCCCGGACATCCGCTTCATCATCGACAATCAAAACGTGCAGTCCGCCCAAGTCCCCAAAAG
>JBFLZA010001102.1:0-1879 GCA_040756535.1 Cyanobacteriota bacterium | reverse complement strand
AATGAGTCTACAGGCGATAAGTTACTTTTTGTCGCCTATAAGTGTAAAATAGCCGAATCAAGGGATAGCCAGCACAGCCCTAAAAGTAAAGTCAACTGAAAAGCGAGTGGATTTGATGTCTATTGCCCAGCCTGACCCAGCTTCAACTTCTTCACAGATGACTGCACAAAAAGCCGCTTACCAGCAGGCGCTCCAAGACTTTGGGTTAACAGACCTGCTTACTCGGTTACACAGCTTCTCTAGTGCCGAATTCGACAGTCAACCTATCACCGAGCCAGAGTCAGAGCTAATTGCAGCCCTATTGGTTGAGCAGTTAGCCAACAACTTGGACTCCCAATCAATCACTGCTTACGCTAGGGCAATCCAGCAAGGCAACCAACAAGAGATAGTCTCCGAACCGATTAGCTTCCAATACCCTGAATCCGCTGAACTTCCTGCCGATTTCCCTGCTGCTACCCCTTCTCCTCGCTTTATCTATGGTGATCGCCTACGCCTGTGTCCTGTCTCTATTAATGGTGAATCAGAAACCGACACTGATAGAGGACGTTGCATTGGGCATTACTTAGCCTTTGCACCTCACCGATGCGAGTGGATGTGGAAATATGTAATTTGGCTTGATAAGACCTCGCTGAGTGCTTCTTGGTGTGTAGCAACAACCGCTTGGGAGGATGAACTCGATCCCGTAAACCAGAGGGAATCGACATGATGAATGGACGCTCGTTTGGGGAACGGGAACAAAATCTGCTCCAACGTTTTGCCTACCGCCGCCAATTGGCACTGACACCCCAACAGCTAGTAGAGAAGTGGCCTGGAATTACTCGTAACCAAATTGCCGCTGTTTGCCAAACGGACTTGTCGCGTGTCAACCGATGGCTCAGTCGAGGACGAAGCTATGAAGCACCGAGTCCTTACTACTCACAAACTCTGGCACTGTTCGACATCTTTTTGGAGTATTATGAACAGCTTCCAGAAGCATTAAAGAGCCGCTATTGCTAGCGCACAGCAAAGAGGCTTGCAATCTGTCGTTTCATCCTAACAAGTACCAGGGAGCAGCATTTATCCTGCCAGATGTAGCGCATAAGATGTACCAAAAAGCGCAACAAGGGTTTTGTGAGGAAGATAAAAGTACGGTTTTTAGTACAGGGCAACGAGTTGAAAGAGACGGTTTTATCTTGAAGGGTGAGATTTACCAGATTCGGGTGGTTTTGCTACAAACTTTGTTTTTAAACGACCCGTACTTAGTGAGCATATCTAATCTAAATAAGAACACATTGTTCAATTAGATGGATGTGCCAGGGAATCCGCTATTTGATCTGCTAATCTTCTTGCTCCCAGTGCATCTATTTCCTGTAACTGTCCCAACAACGTTCTTATACCACTAAGTAGAGATGGTCTATCTGTGATCCAAATGCGATCTGATTCCCATAGTTCGGCAAAGACTTGAACTAAAAGTTCGCTTTCGTCATTTTGGCTAGTGGGTAAGAGTTCTTGGTGCTGAACGAGTTTTGTAAAGAGTACGCGACGGAACTGTCTAAATCGTGTTGAGCTACCAACACGATACAGTTTTCTTCTTAACCTCCAATTAGGAAGCAATACATTCTGGAAACGCTTGAAGAACTGCACGAGCCATTGGTCTACAAGAGTTGCGTTCTCAACATTTTCTTTTTCTTGAGATTCCCACGACAGCAGATTAATCAATTTTTCCCAGACATCTTCGATCTCACCAAGGACTAGCAAGTCTGACTCCTGTTGGTTTTGAAGGTCAAAAAGGTATTCTCCAACTGCACAGGCTGTGTAGTTCCTGAATGAGTTATGGGTTACATCTGAAGAACCACCCTTGACAGTGTAATCACTTAGCAGATTTACAACAGATTCTAAG
>JBFLZA010001101.1:0-1884 GCA_040756535.1 Cyanobacteriota bacterium | reverse complement strand
ATGATGACAACACCCCAGAGGTATTATTGTGGAGCACCCCTTGAGTAGTAAAGGCAGGTATAGAAATCGTTCCTGTCGCTGAAATGCTTAATCGCTCATTCAATGCCCCGCCCGTCACCAATGTTAAAGCACCGCTATTGAGTGTCCCCAAGATTGCATCACCAACAAAGGTATTACCGCCATTAACAAAGGCTCCTGCCGCTGCGCCTGTCGGTTGCCAAGAAAGAATACCGCTACCATTTGTTGTAAGAACATAACCATTAGTACCAGCAGTACCGGGAAGTGTTAACGCATAATCTGAAAGCCCTACTCCAGGAACCTGCAGCGTGACTGCGTTTGAGCCATTGGAAAGAAGCAGCGGTTGTCCACTCATAGTCAACGAACCGGTCAACGTCCCGCCCGTAAGCAGTAAATCTAATGAGGCATGACCCGTTAATGATGCCGTTATAGTACCAGCACTAAAGTTACCTGATGCATCACGTTTTACAATGGTATTTGCCGTATTTACATTGGTCGCCGCATTGGCCGCATTAGCACCCAAAGCAACATTGGCCGCCGTCACCCCGCCAACAGTTGAAACTGTTGTAGAACTCTGGGTCCCTGTTACATCGCCACTTAATGACCCAGTAAAGCTGGTGGAGCTACCAGTCACATTCCCCGTAACATTGCCAACCAACGACGCCGTAATCGTATTTGCTCTAAACCCACCAGAACCATCACGCAATACAATCGTATCAGCCAACACTGCAGGGTTACCTGTTGACGCTGTTGTTGCGCTATTTGCGACTTTTCCAGCAGTACTGATAGTCGCCAACTTACTGTCCGTTATATTCGCAGTAGCACTAATATCAGCATTAACAATGAGCGATGAAGATAGAAGGCCAGAAACACTATGGACTATCCCATCCGTCACAAACGATGGATTGTTGACAATGGTTAATGAGCCGTCATTTCCTAGTTGGAGACGCTGAGTATTATTCGTTTCTAACGAAAGTCCATAGTTTGTAGCTGTTCCTACGACCATAGAACTCGTCACACTATTTCCACCAATCAGGACATAGCCAGGGAGACCCGTAATCCAACCAAGCGTTCCCGCGTTGTCTGTTGCTACCAACACCTGATTTTGAGCACCGACCGCGTTAGGGAACGTTAACGTATAGCTCGCACCTGTACCAATAGAACTTGGTGCTTGAATGGCTACGTAATCAGTCCCATTGCCTGCATTTTCACGCAACCTCAGTTGTCCCTGATTTTCAAGAATTATAGTTCCCGCATTAAACCCGCCAGAAGCATCGCGTGCCACTATGGAACTAGCAACATTGGATGAGGTTGCCGTAGTTGCTGAATTTGATACCTTACCAGCAGTACTTATGGTAGAAAGTTTAGTGTCAACTATCCCTGCTGTATCACTAACATCTGCATTGACCACTTTTGATGAAGACAAAACTCCCGCTGTACTATGCACAACACCATCAGTAGAAAACCCTGGCACGGTGATCACCCCAGTGCTCGATATCGATAAACGCGTATTACCAACCCCACTCGTTACCAAATTAAGCGCATTTGAACTTGTTGTCCCCAAAATTGCGGTGCCACCAAAATCATTACCATTTTGTGCAAAGTAATTACCCGTTGGTGCAAATGAGGACCAACTTAAATTCCCAGATCCATCGGTTATCAGCGCTTGATTAGAAGAACCATCCGCCAACGGTAATGTTAACGTATAAGTTCCTGAAGATAGTGCTGCTGGCGCTCTTACATTGACCGTACCTGTACCAGAGCCAGTAGATTGCTGAAAACGTACTTGCCCTTGATTTTCAAGGAATAAATACCCCCCATTAAAACCTCCCAAAACATCACGTAAGACGATGGTATTGGCACTAT
>JBFLZA010001100.1:0-1886 GCA_040756535.1 Cyanobacteriota bacterium | reverse complement strand
CGTAGAGGAACCTTACAGGGAGATTACCTACATTAATGGCAAACCGACAGAAGTCGAAAAGCGCCGGAAGGTCGATCGCTTCCTATCTCCAAGTTCTTCCCAGGCAGAGGTAAAATTAGCGCAAGTCATCGATCCGGCAACAGAGCGTTTCATTTATCGTTCAGAGTTCAGCAGCAATTACCAAGTCACGAATACTCTGGATGTGACACAAGACTTTATCTTTGAAGCACCCCCACCGGTGGGTTACACCCTGTTGCAAGACTATCGTGTTGAACGGGACGGACAGCGGCTAGAGCCGAAAAATCAAGGAGAGTATAGGTTTGGGCTGCGACTAGCTCCCAGAGAATCAACTCAGTTTCGCGTTAGCTACATCGCGCAAGGTGCCCCTCGTTGGGTTTATAACGCGAATGGACGGTTACTCTCCAAGTTTCGGTTAGCAGTGCTGGCAAACTTTCCTAATGCAGACTTTGCCAGTGGCATTGTGCCGACAGAA
The DNA here is from genome assembly GCA_040756535.1 of Cyanobacteriota bacterium. Lineage (GTDB taxonomy): Bacteria > Cyanobacteriota > Cyanobacteriia > Cyanobacteriales > Coleofasciculaceae > JBFLZA01. The sequence continues at coordinate 1,393 of JBFLZA010001100.1, read as the reverse complement.
ATCAAGGCAACAGGACAGGGAACGCGATTTACTTGGAGCTTTGAGGATAATGTGTCGGTACAAAATCCGTTTGGTGTGTTCACCGCCACCCAACGCTTTCGGAATACTGGTATTTTGCCACGCTTGTTGTTGCTCGCTCCAGGGATATTGCTGTGGTGGTTGCTGTTGTTGTACCTATCAGTGCCGATGCGCTGGCAAGATGTGGTGGTGGTATCTGCTGTTTTCTTTGCCTGTCTCCTCAGTTTGACTTATGCTAGTCGTCTGTTGGATGCGAAACTGGTCTGGGGTTTGCTGTTGCCAATCTTACTTCTGTTTGGTTGGGGGTTGGGGAATCGGCAACGGGAACGTTGGAGAACTGTTGTGGTCACATTCAGCGGAGTGGTACTGCCCGTTTTGGGATTTTTGGTGCCTTATACAGGATTGACATTAGGGATTGCTGGATTGATTTCGGTAGGGTTGTTGATGATGGGGTATTTTGGAGAGCGATCGCACAAAACCGCCTGATAATTTCAACTATCTTGCGATCGCACTCTTCTCGTAGGATAAGTGGAGGCAAGCCATTCATTGCACTCTCCACTTATGACGACTGCTGTAAATCCGTCTTCCCGATTGACTTCCCAGCTCGTAAATAGGGTATTGTCGATTAAACCTGTATTTCATCTCGCCAAGCAGCAAGCTCGTCGGATGATGAAAAAACGGGCAGCGTCTATTGGGGTGGATTGGATGAAGGAAGTAGCAGTGCTGTGCTCTAGGGGAAGCACTGAAAAGTTCTCATCTGACTGGATTGCAGAGTTAGCCAAAATTCAAAATCACCAACTCCAATACCCGGACTATTACCTGCGTCCCTTTCATGCTTACGAACAGGGAAACTTGAGTTGGGAAGCGGCGATGGAAGTAGAAGTGGCAGCGCAAGCGGTTCATACCCGACTCTGGCCGGATGCACCAGAGCAAGGCAGTACTCGACTTCGTCAAAATTATATAGCCGCTCTCAACAGCCATCTATCCTCAGCCCCCCAAGCGATTGTAGATTTGGGATGCAGTGTAGGCATGACTACGTTTGCCCTTCAGGAGGCTTATCCCCATGCTCAAATTACGGGTGTGGATTTGTCTCCTTACTTTTTAGCGATCGCACGTTATCGCAGTCAACAACATCAGGCTAATGTAAATTGGATTCATGCAGCAGCCGAGTCTACTGGACTACCTAGTGCATCGTTCGATTTGGTTTCCGTTTTTTTGGTGTTTCACGAATTGCCTCAATCTGCGGCTATAGCGCTGTTGCACGAGGCTCGACGATTGTTGCGTTCTGAAGGGCATTTAGCCATTACTGATGTGAATCCCCGTTCACCCATCTACGCGAAAATGCCGCCCTACGTCCTGACATTGCTCAAAAGTA
>JBFLZA010001099.1:0-1894 GCA_040756535.1 Cyanobacteriota bacterium | reverse complement strand
AAAGACTGTTTCCCCAGTAGGAAGCTGTGTTGCAGGTACCGGCTCCAAGGTCACTGCTTCAATGACTGGTCTTTCGGTAGTCACATCACCAACAGCTAGGCGCACTGCTGGGTCGCCGATAATGGTATAGCTTCGGGCATCATTGTTAGCTGTCCACAGACCAGCTAAAGACAAGTGATGAACCTCTGCTCCACACCTTATATCTTCTAGTACATAACTCAAGTCAGAGGAGAGTTCCGCATAGCGTTGGTTGAAAAACTCTAGGGCTGACCCCACCGGATGACCTTCCATCAAGCGTTTCAAAGCACTCTGAAACACTGCCAACTGTGTTCCAGTATTCTGCCATACAAAAGAACACCCCCAAGCTCGCTCCACATGACCAACTACAGCCAGCGCACCCCCTTTTGGATGACCGATGAGTCGCTGCGGTAAGCGAGCAACAAAGGCGTGAGGCGCAATGGCCAACCGTTCGCTAAAAGCATCTTTGTGAGCGAAATCATCCAGCTTAGGCGTACCCGCACCGTAGCAGGCAAAGTGAAACGCGATTAACCCCAGCAACCGAGCGTCGTTACTGACATCATCAGCACAAAAGTAAAAATCTTCCGGGATTGCTCCTTGCCACTGGAGTGAACCCGGCCAGTCCTGGCATATCAGTGCCCCTTGATGGCGCAACTGCCGTGAGTCGCCATTGGGAAAGCCCATACCATGACTAGCCGTAAATAGCAGGCTAGGGGTTTCGCTACCGCCTAGCAGTTGCCCTAACTGCGCCTTGGTGGTTTCGTCTTTGAGTAGGGTCTGCACAGTCCAATTGGGTTGGTCTTCGACCATCCATTCAGCTAGTGGTTTAATGAGATGGTCAGCACTGAGTTGAGTGGCTTGGTCAGCACTATTCCGTACACCAAAGAAACTAGCGTGGCGTGGCAGTGAAAGCTTACCTGTTTCTGCCTCTACTACACTGCAAGCATACTGAGCATACTCCTCTGGCTTGTCAAAGTGAATGCGGCCTACTGCATACTGCACGTCGAGTTGGTACTGAAAACGGTAGGGAATTGTCTCTGGGTCGCCGACGATGAGCAAGTAGTAGGGCATTTTGTCTGGATCGGCAGGCCCTGGACCCACTTTATGGCGAGCCAGAAACTTTTCTTTTGACTCGCCTGGACGATAAGCTTTGACACTTGTGAATTCCTGATAGTAATGTTCCTTCTTCTTTGTTGCTTGTTCTCGGCGAAGGTTTAATAATGGACTGAGGGCTTCTTTGATTGCAGGGTCAACGTTATGAGCGAAAATGACTCTCCAACCTGTTTCTGACAGGTTTTTCGGGTCTACTCCTTCTATCGGAGCAAACTGAGGGTCTATACCTTTAACGTGTAGATTTTTTTGTTGTAGTTCGAGGAGGTGTGCTTCGTCAAACTCTTCTCCTCGAGCAATTTGGGAAACTTGCTCTGGTGTTAGCGATGGCAGCAAGTACTCACCAGTTGCCCCATTAATTCCGTTAAAAAAGAACTGTTCTGTACTCATATAGCTTGCACCCTATAGGTTGACATCAAAGTTACTGTCTCTTTAACTGCTAAATGCTGCCTGCCATACAGCATGAGCGACCTCCGGTTTAGCAATGTCGTTGTGAGCACCCCCAAACCCACCACCAGCCCCGTCACAAATGAAGTCGCTGCTCTCCAGGTTGTAGATTTTGCCCGGTTTAAACGAATACGAAGCATTAACGGGGAGCATCTTCATGTCTACAATTTCGAGACCTGGGCCACGAGCACCAAAGGTGCCGAGTGCTCCATACTTCGGCAATTCACCAGGGGTAAAGTCTATTTGCATCCGAACACCTGCACCGTAGGGGTACATTTTGCCAACAGCCGTGTCGAGTTCAGATTGTGTCGTAATAATT
>JBFLZA010001098.1:0-1902 GCA_040756535.1 Cyanobacteriota bacterium | reverse complement strand
CCTTTGAGTTCGTTGCGTAATACCCCTATGGTTGAGGCGGAGGGGAGGCTGACGATTTCGTTTTGGACGAGGAGGGGAGTGAAACCTAACCCCCCAGCCCCCTTCCCTGTTAGGGAAGGGGGTGCATGATTACTCCCCTCCCCTGTTAGGGGAGGGGTTGGGGGAGAGGTTCCGGCAGGGATCGGCAGTGCGGCGAAGGGAATTGATTGCAATGCGCCGTCGCTGACGATGAGTAAGCGTTTGTTACCGAGTTGATTGGCGACGGGGGAGAGTAGAATCTGGCTCAATTTCATGCCAGATTCTAGGCTACCTGTTTCCGATTTGAGCTGGTCGTAGAATTCTTTGGCTGTGGCTTCGATGTCGGCGCGTTTGGGGAGTTCGTAGCTGGTGATGCCTGTTTTGGTGACAGCCCAAAGATAGCTGCGCTCTTTGCCTAAAGAATATTCCAATAGCAGGGTGTTGTCGTCGAGGACTTGTTGTTGAATTTGTTGCAGGTTGAGGGTGAAGGCTGCGGGTTGAGAGATGGCTGCATAGGCGGGGTTTTTCTGGCGGATTTCGGCTTGGACTCTATCTAGTTCGGTGAGGAGAGATTCAATTTGTGTTTTAATCTCGGCTAACTGCTTGTTGTTATAGGAACCTTCGAGGAGTTTTACCCGGCTTTGTTCGGCGGCGTTGAGTTGCTGTTGTAAAGTGCGCTCTTGTTTGATTAATTCGGAGTTTTCACCAGAGCGAATGTTAACGTTAGCTTCGGTGAGGAGTTCTAGGAGACTGCGTGCCTTGGCGCGTTCGCTCATCGTGAGGGCTAGAGCGTCGTATCCTTTGGAGGGTTGCTGTTTGTGCAATTGCATCAGCAGGTCGATGTAGAACTCGTAATAAACCTGCACCGAGGCAAAGTAAGAGGTGCGGAGTTGCTGGCTTGCTACGTTGGTGCGGAGGTTTTCAATAATATCGATAGCCGCCTTCATCTGAGTTAAAGCTTCCTTGAGATTGCCTTGGCTGCGTTCAAGGTAGGCGAAACTGTAGAGGGTAAGAGCTTCCCCTGCCTTGTCCCCAGTTGCCCGAATCAAAGGCAAGGATTGGTTGTAGAAATCGAGGGCTTTTTGCTTTTCTCCTAATGCGTCGTACACTAGACCGATGTTGTTGAGAGTAACGCCTTCCCCTGCTTTGTCCCCAGTTGCCCGAATCAAAGGCAAGGATTGGTTGTAAAATTCCAGGGCTTTTTGCTTTTCTCCTAAGGCGGAGTACACTAGACCGATGTTGTTGAGGGTAACGGCTTCCCCTGCCTTGTCCCCAGTTGCCCGACTCAAAGGCAAGGATTGGTTGAAGAATTCCAGCGCTGTTTGCTTTTCTCCTAATGCGTCGTAGACTAGACCAAAGTTGTTGAGAGTAGCCGCTTCCCCTGCCTTGTCCCCAGTAGCCCGTTTCAAAGACAAGGATTGGTTGAGGTATTCCAGGGCTTTTTGCTTTTCTCCTAAGGCGAAGTAGACTTGACCGATGTTAGTGAGGATAGCCGCTTCGGTTGGCTTGTCCCCAGTAGCCTGACTCAAGAGCAAGGATTGGTTGTAGAAATCTAAGGCTTTTTGCTTTTCTCCTAAGGCGGAGTAGACTAGACCGATGTTGTTGAGAGTACCGCCTTCCCCTGCTTTGTCCCCAGTAGCCTGTCTCAAGGGCAAGGATTGGTTGTAAAATTCCAGGGCTTTTTGCTTTTCTCCTAATGCGTCGTAGACTGAACCGATGTTATTGAGAGTAACGCCTTCCCCTGCTTTGTCCCCAGTAGCCTGTCTCAAGGGCAAGGATTGGTTGTAAAATTCCAGGGCTTTTTGCTTTTCTCCTAAGGCGGAGTAGATATAGCCAATATTATTGAGGGTAAGGGCTTCTTTGCGCCTATCCCCGACAGCACGA
>JBFLZA010001097.1:0-1905 GCA_040756535.1 Cyanobacteriota bacterium | reverse complement strand
CATGGTGTTGGTAAACGCTCTGTCTAGAAGTCCGAACATGCGGATCTTCAACAGCAGCAAGGGGGAAATCAGTATCTGTCGAATCGAGGTCTGGAGCCTTATAAATTCCCCATTCCTCTATCCCCCAATGTTTAAGAATGGAGGTTGCATAACGGATTTGGTCATCAGTACCTTCTACAATGACCAAATAATCACCGCGTAACAGCCGTTCTTGATAAACTTTGGCTTGTTTTTTAGGAATGCCTAAACCAATCAGTGTACCAATTAGCCCACCGCTAACTAAACCAATTCCACCGCCAGCCAAAGTTGTAGCGACGGCAGTACTCAGAGCGTCTGCTAACATGATGGGTCCAATCAGCGGAATCGCTAAGGCACCAATGCCGACCAATAAGCCGGTGATAAGTCCAATCACACTACCGGTAACGGCACCACTAGCGGCACCATCACCTGCTCGATTGCCAACATCAGTTCTATTACTGACTCCCCTAATGGGTTTCTCCTCTAATTCTCTAGCAATCACAGAAACCCTGTGCAATGGAAATTTAGCTCGTTTGAGTTCTCTGAGCGCTTCGTTAACCGCTTCACGGCTGGTAAAGATACCGACAGCGCGTTTATGTTGATGTAAAACCATTTTTCTCTCCTTCTACACGCTACGGATGAATGAGCTTGCAGAAATATTCTTTTTATAAGTAAATCTTATAAAAAAAGAACGAATAATTGGTCAATCAATAGGTATACTTTTAGCCTCTATCGATAGATAGGTTATATCGATTCCGTTTGAATACTCATCGTCAGGACAGACACTCCGGAGGCGGAGACGCGGAGAGTTTTTATGATGACTATCTAAACGGATTTGATATTAGATGTGAGGAGTAAGGAGTGAGGAGTGAAAAAGATGGGGACCAAGCCAAACGATTGGGAACGAAAACTTCGTCCCACTGCCAATTTATTACGACTGAACCCTTAGAAAAAAGCGGCGAAATCGGTGAACACTATGTTTGGGATGCTGTCCGTGACGCCTTTGCTCAGAGGGAATGTATTGGCTACTGGCGCTATCCCATCTTTTCTAAAGTCGGGAAGTTCCGCAAAGAACCGGATATTTTAATTGCCGACTCCGAACTCGGTCTAATTGTCATTGAAATCAAATCTGTAACCATTGACCAAATTGTGGCAATTGTCGGTCATCGCTGGGAGTTCCAAAACTACTACATCACCAGTAGCAACCCCTACGAGCAAGCGGAAAATCAGCTATTTGCCTTGTTGGGATATTGCGATCGCGAACCCTCCCTTCGTCGTCACGTTAGCGGACGCGCCCTCGTTTGCCTCCCCCTGATTACTGAAGACCAATGGTATAAAAGCGGCTTTTACCAACTCCCCAGCTGCCCCCCCATCCTCTTCCAAAATCATCTGCGTTTTTTGCCGTCCATCTGCGATTCTCTCATCCAACAACTTCAGCAAACCTCCCCCATCATCAAAGGTTCCCACCTCACTGAGAAACAGTGGAAACTACTACAAGCTGTCATTAGCGGCACCCCAGTCTTCCGCACAAGGGTAGGGGCACGATATGCTATGCCCCCCCAACAATCTGGCAAAACCCGTGCCAGTGTCCTAACCCAGGTACGGCAACACCTGTTTGACTTTGACTTACAACAAGAACACATCGCCAAAACTATTCCCCCAGGCCCGCAGCGAATTCGCGGCATTGCTGGGTCAGGTAAAACCGTGCTGCTGTGCCAAAAAGCCGCCCACATGCACTTAAAGCATCCTGATTGGGATATTGCCTTTGTCTTTTTCAGCCGCAGCCTATACCACCAAATTATTGCTCAATTGGATCAGTGGCTGTTGCGCTTTAGTAGTGGCGAGGTGGGATATGACCCAAAACAGGGGAAATTACAAGTCCTGCAC
>JBFLZA010001096.1:0-1905 GCA_040756535.1 Cyanobacteriota bacterium | reverse complement strand
TTTGTAAGAGGTCTAATGACTATTGACTAACGACTAATGACTAGCGACTAATGACGAATGAGTAACTACACCTTGGGCGGGGTATTGGAGCGTTCAGGCGTCGGACTACATAGCGGTCTCTTGACAAAAGTGCGGGTATTGCCTGCAAATTCTGGGGAGGGACGCTATTTTGTTCGGGTTGACCTACCGGGAGCGCCCCTTATCCCAGCACGAGTAGACGCGGTTCACGAGACAAAACTGTCAACTGAACTGCGAGTAACGACAACGGGTAATGTTGAGGCAAAAGATAGCTTTTCTACGGGTGGAGAAGCGCGTGTGCGGACGGTGGAACATCTGTTAGCCGCCTTAGCAGGCAGTGGTATTGATGATGCCCGAATTGAGATTGATGGTTTAGAAGTCCCCCTACTCGATGGTTCTGCCAAGGGTTGGGTCGAGGCAATCCAAGAGGTCGGTGTCGTAGCGCGAGATGGGGAAGATGGGGAAAATAAGCAGCCCTCACCTTCCTCACCCCCTCACTCCCTTACCCTCTCAGCGTTGGCGATCAAAGAGCCAATCTGGGTCTATCAAGGGGATGCCTTTGTTGCTGCCTTGCCTGCACCAACCCTCCGATTTACCTACGGAATTGATTTTAATTTACCGGCAATTGGGAATCAGTGGTATAGCTGGACGCCTGAGCAGGAAAGTTTTGCAGAAGCGATCGCTCCGGCTCGTACTTTTGGATTGGCTCACCAAGTTGAACAGCTACAACAAGCGGGTTTAATTAAAGGCGGTAGCTTGGAAAATGCATTAGTTTGCAGCGAGTCAGGATGGCTTAATCCTCCTTTAAGATTTTCAAATGAGCCAGCGCGTCATAAACTTTTAGATTTAGTAGGGGATTTAAGTCTACTCGGAACTTTTCCTGTAGCTCACTTCCTCGCCTACAAAGCCAGTCACCATTTGCATGTGCAACTTGCACAAAAGCTGGCTCGGCAAATGGGTTAAAGGTTGGAAGGTTGGAAAGTTGGAAGGTTGAAAAGTTATAACCTGCTAACCGACTAACCCGATCGCCTTGCTAACTCATCTACTAACCTGCAAACCGATTAACCTGATAACCTGATAACCTGTACGCTCTGCAACCCACTCAAGCATACTCATGTCAACACTGACCGACGTTAACACCCACGCTGATTCCACAAAAACAATTGAAACCTCTGACACTCCCTCACCGACTTGTGCCATTCTTCGCCTTGAAGAAATTCAGAAACTCCTACCTCATCGCTATCCCTTTGCGTTAGTCGATCGCATCATTGAATACGTTCCCGGCAAGCGAGCTGTTGGACTCAAGAACGTCACTTTCAATGAGCCGCATTTTCAAGGGCATTTTCCCGGACGGCCGATGATGCCTGGAGTGATGATTGTAGAAGCGATGGCTCAGGTTGGGGGCATTGTGCTCATCCAGTTACCTGAGGTAGAGGGAGGATTATTTGTCTTTGCTGGCATTGACAAAGTTCGCTTCCGCCGACCGGTTGTTCCAGGCGATCAGTTGATTATGACAACGGAACTGATATCTATCAAGCGGCGTCGTTTTGGAAAGATGCAGGCCCGTGCAGTTGTCGATGGTCAACGAGTGGCAGAAGGCGAATTGCTGTTTTCTCTCGTAGACTGAAAATCGCTTTGAGTAATGCGGTGTTGAGTGTACAGTTTGATTGATCTTCAAAACTCACTCCTTCCCACTCACAGCACAGGGACACGGCTTCTATCCAACTCAACATTTCTATGGCAACACTGATTCATCCCACGGCTGTTATTCATCCCGGCGCTGAACTCCACCCAACCGTTCAGATTGGTCCCTATGCGGTGATTGGCGATAAGGTCAAAGTTGGTCCAGGCACGACCATTGGTGCTCATGTCGTGCTGGAGGGACCA
>JBFLZA010001095.1:0-1911 GCA_040756535.1 Cyanobacteriota bacterium | reverse complement strand
TCCAATCGAGGGTTCTGGTTTTATCGATAAGGATTCCTGAAGTGCTGCCAAGAATGCGATCTTGTTCGCGTCAACTCTCGCTCCCTGATTGACTGACAAAACTCCTGAAACCCTTGACAAATCGTAGTACCGCGTCCAGCCTAATTTGTTGGGTTAAATAAAGGTGAAAAAGCTTACATCCCCACCTTTTCAGTCCTCAGTAAGTCCACTAAATTAGGCTAGACGAGCTAGTTTGTTGGGTAGAGTTTACGCTCTAGCCAACAAACTCCACCAGTGCTGGGTTAAGTTCACAAAACCCAGCAAACACATCCGAGATTTGTCAGTCAATCAACTCTCGCCCCCTTACTAATCTCCTTAATTGTGGAATTGCTTAGTCAGAGTACACTTGGGGCTGGTTATATGGCTGCTGGGTCATCTAAATGAGCGATCGCTTTGACAGAAATAACGTGGTGAACATAAGTACCCCAAATGCTTATGACATTCTGGATCTGCCCGATTTTTCTTTCACCTATCCTGAGTCTGGTGATTTGGTTTGACCCATCAAACCTTACTTCGCCAAGCTTGCTAACGGGTTTCAATGGTTGGAAGTTGCTCCGGCTGTATTGCCAGGGCGATACTCCGCCCACCTCGCTGAACTTCTACTTGCAACTTGCCACCAACACCAACCTCATCGAGCAAGTGTTGTAAAGCGATCGCTTTGGTGATGGGCTGATTGTTAACCGAGTGAATCACATCTCCCGATCGCAGTCCTGCCTTTGCCGCCGGGGAACCTTGACCCACCTGAACCACCAGAATGCCTTCGTCTTCCTCAACCTGGATATTACTATTTGGCGCACTATTGATCTGCTGTTTTACCTGCGGGTTGAGCGTTACCATCTGGATGCCGATGTAAGGATGGTCAACGTGTCCCCTAGCAATCAGTTGTTGGGCAATTTTTTGAGCGGTATTGATGGGAATGGCGAAGCCAAGTCCCTGCGAACCTCGCAGAATCGCTGTATTAATGCCGATGACTTCCCCTAAGGCATTTAGCAGTGGTCCACCAGAGTTACCGGGATTAATGGCAGCATCTGTCTGAATGAAGCCAACCCGCTTGTCTGGGATGCCAATATCAACGCTGGAACGTTCGGTTCCGCTGATGACCCCTACTGTCACTGTTTCTTGTAGGCCGAGGGGATTGCCAATCGCGATCGCCCATTGCCCATGTCGCACTCGATCTGAGTCACCTAGCGTCACCGTTGGTAAATTTTCTGCCTGCACCTGAATCACAGCAACATCTGTTACCGGGTCTTTTCCTAACACCTTTCCAGGCAGGATGCGACCATCTTGAAATGAAACCGTCACCGTATCGGCTTCATCCACAACATGCGCGTTGGTCAAAATCTGTCCGGTCGAATCAATCACAAAGCCAGAACCGAGTCCACGTAATACCCTCCCAGAAGGAGAAGCTGCGCGAGGTCCGCCCAAGAAGGGTTTGAGAACATCCGGAACATCGCCCCCTAATGTGCGAGAAATGTTGACCTGAACTACCGCAGATTCTACCCTGTCTACCGCTTTGGTGACAAAGTTCGATTCTGGATCGTCGCCTTGTGGGAGGAGGGTATCGCCGATACGAGCTAGAAGAACCGATCTCTGCATTGGCTCAAGAGGGAATGCTTGGGCTGTTTTTGACCCATCGCCAAGTAATCCAACCCCCAGACTTATCAACAGGATCGCGATTCCAGTAATCAGATACCGCAATAATCGCTGACCTGCTGCAAACAGCATTTGCATTCCTGACGTAAAACGCATGATCCGCCTCTTTTTTGCTCAAAATCAAATTTCCTCAAGGTCAGCATACGCAATTAAAAATAATTTCTCGTCTAACCCTAGAGGCGAGATGTTTGACGACTGGATCTGCCGAAAGAAAGGATT
>JBFLZA010001094.1:0-1913 GCA_040756535.1 Cyanobacteriota bacterium | reverse complement strand
GTGTACCTTAAACCAAAAGAACGAATCTACCGAGGTTTTGCCTCGTGCTGCCAAGTTCTTGAATACTTTGTGTTGGTTGATGCGACGGTTATGGCAGACTTTGAGGCTGGTGGAATCGAGAAAACTAATGCCGCTACATCTGCCAAAACAAGAGTGCAAGTAGGCACACAACGGTAACAGGTTGCTGGGTATACACTCGACAAACCGTCCATAACTAACAAACCCTGGAAAAGCGGAGTGCCACTGGGCTTGCACCTTTTCGGTGTAGTAGGCTTTGAAATTGCGATAGGAGGATTGATGGAAGGCAATCAGGGTGCTCATCATTTCGCTTAAGCACAAGCTGCGTCGCCGATTGCGGTGCAATACTCCATTACCAAGCAACTGGTTTTGCCAGATCAGTTCAAACTGTTGGCAGAAATCATCGACGGAGCAGAAGAGGTCTTCTAGACTAAGCATGGGACGAGTATAGGTGGCTTGGAACTTCAACACTTTTAGCCTACCTGCTCGTCCTTTCCTTATCCCGAACTCACGTCACGTTAAATAGCGCAAAAAGAGAGCCTTGTCTAAAGAAAAAATTAGGCCGGTGAACCTCTGGGTAATCGTCGTACCAGTGGAAAATCTGTAGCTGTTTAGCCGGCAAAACCAGACTTCATACCAAATCCGGTTATGACAGACACCCTACAGATTGACCAAATCCTCTTGGAGCAAAGGTTTTGGCTTAGGTGAAAAGAGTTATACCAAAAAGGATTTGGTATCAGGCACTCTTTCGGGTTTATGTAGCTCTTTTCTCTCAATCGTCTGATAAATAAGTCAGCCAGACTTCCCGGTTGTCATGCAACTGTGCTTCTATCGTTTTGAACTGTTCCCAATTGATCCCCTGCACCCGCGTTTCCTATGGCGCTGGGGCAGATTTTCTAACAGTGTAAGTAGTGCCGGTTAAAGTAAAACTGCTGCATAACTGACAATGGAGTTGAGAAGCACCATCATGAATTTTGCCCAAACTGGCTTGAGAAATAGAGACCGAGTTTTTACCTCCCTATTCGCCGGAACTACAACCGACAGAGCGATTATGGCTGCTAGTGGATAAGCCCTTGATCAACGAACATTTTGAAACCCTTTCGGAATTAGAAGAGGCTTTAATAACAAGATGTTGTGTGCTTCAAGAAATGAAAGAGGAAATTAAAAATTTAACCAACTCTCATTGGTTAAACAGTGGTTGATGCCTTGGTAGCTTATATAAACCGGATTTGATATTAGTTAGAACCCTGACTGGTAGATTGGTTCCGACCTTTATCATCCCCTTTAGGTTGTTCAGTACCCTGACGGGTAGGTTGATCGTGACCTTTATTACCCCCTTTCCCTCTGTCTATATCAACACGAAGATACCGAGCGTGCCAATATGCCCCATCTAACGTATTAACAGCATCTTCTTCAGAAGCTTCATCTTTTAGCTGCACATACGCAATCTTCTCGTCATTTCCGTCTTCTATGCGTTCTATCTTTATTTCATCGAAACCGTAGCTTAAAAAAAGCTCTTCTAGAGCAGACTTGGTGGTACTGAGGGGTAAATTGCTTACATTGATAGTCATTTATAGTTCACCCTGAGCAAGAAAAGTTGTAACTGTATACCAGTTAGTAGGTGAATGATAGACAGATTTTTACAATATCTACTAACTCACTGTAATCATACTCAATTTTTCTGCCTTTTCTTAGAGCTAATTCATAAAGAAAATCTAAAAAACTACTGGATTAAGCTTGGACAAATTTTAGGCTAGAACCAGTTGAATGGTTGCACTACTGATGACTCGTCTGCCTAAAATCGCCAATCCTCAACGGAAACCGTATCAAGCGTGATCTCAGTGATGCAGAGTGGGAAGTATTGAAACCGCTTGTGCCTGCTCCTAAATGATTTG
>JBFLZA010001093.1:0-1916 GCA_040756535.1 Cyanobacteriota bacterium | reverse complement strand
ACCTCAGCCTTACGAATTATCTTCCTCGGTCTCAATTAAATTGGGTGCAGCTCTTTTAGAGCAACGCTCAAATACAGGATATCAGCTAACCAGATGGAGATGGGAAGACGGCCTGTCTTGGAGAGGCAATCTGCCATCAATAAATTTAGAAATATGATTGCGCTGTAACTCCCTTTGAAGATGAAAGCGCCAATAATCGTCAAAATCGCCGCTAGCGCGTAGGGAACGAAGCTTGAGGACAGCTTCCGCACCTTTCAAGCGCCAGCGAGCACCAGTTAAATCCATACGGTCTTTGACCAGATAGCGGCAAGCGCCTTCAATAACGCCGCTGGCAATGGGGAATCCTTGAGCCAGATATTGGTGATAGCGCAGATAAGGGGCGTATTTGAGCAGGTAATCAGCACAATCATCGGCAGGCTCACGCTGCTGGATTGATAATTCCCTGAGTGTAGCGCTACGGCGAATGCCAGCCGCTACTTGAGAACTGTGTCCTCGCAGTATCTCTAAAAGTCTGTCACTAACCCAACTCTCTGCTGCTTTAGATTCCTTGTCATTGAAGACATAACTGGCCTTCCACAGATACTCAACTACGTGAATGATGTCCAATACTATGGTTATATTCACCTCTTTGAGCCATGCTCCCGCTTTGATCAACTCCAGTTGTGTTTCATTGCCATCAACAACGGCTACCCAGTGCTTTTGCTTATCAGGATCTCGTTTGATAGCTTCTTCAAACGCTTCTAAAATTACATCTGCCGGTTCTTTCTCCAGGCTGGCCCAGACTCGCTTCTGCTGTGGACGAGGCCGCTTTGTCTCTACTGCTCGCACGGGATGCATCTGCCCAGCAATCTGCTCTGGTGTGCGCAAGTATGGCTCTATGGTATAAACAGATGCGACTTGAGACATGCGCTTGGCATTACGTTTCTCACCCCTTGAGGTGCGCTTATTCATCTTGGGTGTGCGCCCTTCAGCGGCTTTGCGCGTGGCCTCACGTAAGTCTTCTTTACGCATTACCACGCCTTTAGCATCTGTCGTTATCACCAGTATGGACGCGCTTGCTGGTACGGCTGCATTGCTACGGCTGTCATAGAAAGCATCAAAATCCTTGGCTACTTGTTGGGCCATTTCTTCTACCTGTCGTTTAGCTACTCGTGCGCCACTACTACTTTGCAATTGCGCTACTACCTCATCAAATGATTCTTTACTGACGGATTCTGCCACTATTCGCCTCACTCCATGTGAGTACAGGTCTGGCGGCAGATTTAACTCTCCATCGCTTGGATAGAGTTGCTGCATACCTCTCTTGCTGTAACCTAATCTGTCTATCTCTACTCTGCCAAAGATAGTCTCTAATTGCCGTCCACTCGCTCTGGCTCGCGTCATTTCTATGCCCTGGCTGTTTTTGACTTCTACTCTTGGCTCACTTTCTGCTCTCAGATCCAAGTGCTCTTGCATCATCCGCCTCAGCAGTTCAAACCCCTCTATTTTTAAGTACCTCTCTATCTCCCCATGCTCTGCTCTCATCATTTCTGCACTCAGTATCTCTGCTACTATTTCATCAAACTTCTCTTGGGCACTGTTATTTTTATTCGCTTCTGCTACTATTGTCTCTCGCATTTGGGGCGCTCCTTCGGTACTTATGTTTTCTCATAACTCATACATACCAAAGTTTGCCCCAAATTTTAATCTCTTACTTTCCTCATCTCTTTATTTTTCTTTACCATAGCCGTTGCTCTAAAAGAGCCGCACCCAATTAAATTAAAATGTTTTCTTAAAGTAAGGTCGGATCTGATTCCAAACTCCTGGATCGATGTACCCCAGTTGCTAATGCCATTGCTGACGATCCTGCTTAATGTAATCAAGCTGTGCTTTTAACGTGTCGAGTTCTTCTTTATCGCCGTCTAACCTAGGAATCT
>JBFLZA010001092.1:0-1924 GCA_040756535.1 Cyanobacteriota bacterium | reverse complement strand
AATTAGCCGTTTAGTCTCTTGAGGATTTTTGGTGATGTATTCTAGTACAGAAGTCATGGTCAGTTATGAAAAAAGGTAATTCTACCATCTTTTTAGCCCCTGAGTTTATTTTTTGGAGATGTCTATTGGTCATTCGTCATCTTTTTTTTTGCGAGATACCCCAACTTCAGCGAAGCAAGTTGGGGAGGGATAGCAGTTAAATCGACTCTCTAAATGAGGGTAGATTTAACAATCCAGTTGAGGGCACGACGATTAACCCCGTACTTCGCTGCAACAACTGAACTTTTTTGACAGTAAACTGTCCTAAGCGTTTCCAGTTCCCGTCAGAAACAGAGATTTGGGTTTGCGTATCTCCAGAACACCAGCCAACATAAGTTTTTCCGGCTTTTTCAGCTATCACCTTGTCACCTTTTCTGAAGCCATGACGAGTAACAGTTCCGCCATACTTGCGTCTTTGACCTCCCTTACTGGGAACACAAAGATGCAATTGCCTGCGACTGACCGGAGGTCTACGGATTACAGCAAAAGGAGATGAGGTAACCTGAATATCCCCTTGCCAGCTACCGTGCTTAGCGTTAGCTGAGTACCATTCCTTCCACTGAATAAACTCGAAAGCCGCCAACGTTACACCGTCAACTGCATGAGTAGCTGGTATCTGATCTGACTTGTTCTTTTTGTCCTTGTCTAACCCTAGCCGCTGCCTAAGTTGGCTAGTGCCGTTGCCGTCTTTTTGCCAACCTCGGTGAATCTTGACGGGAACTAATTCAGACAACCAGTTGAGCATTTGTCGCTGTCCCACCATGACGGGGGAGAAACCAACTCCAGACCTGGCTGACTTGCGACCACTCGTTCTATCTACGTCTGCCATAACCAGTTCGTAATGAATAGCGCTAACAGGGAACAGCTTCAGAAGCTCCTTGGCAACTCTCAGTTCTAGCTGTCTATTAGCTCGAATTGAGGGCGGTAACTTAGCTTGTTTGCGATTATCAAAACGCTTTTGACGGTGACAGCGTTTTGCGTAAGGGAGGTTGCGATTAATTCGTCTCCCTCGTCTGGCTCTACGCAGGACTCGCCTTAGCTCCATCCGCTCTTTCACCGTCTTGAACGGCAAGATTAAATGCGCCATCCAAAGCGTAGCCTTAGTAGATTGAACTCCCACCCCGCTGTAATACTTACCAGGGTCTATTCCTATGGCGACTGGCTGGGTTTCTTCCCCTGTGTCAAATGTTAGTTGAATAGCGAAAACCTCTAAATCGTTGTAAACAACTTGGGCTTTACCTTCTTTTAGCCAACGTCTAGCACGACTGGCTTTTGTCGGCATCAAGGGCTTACCTGATTTAGATAAAACGGGTACTCGTAACATGGAGATAATCCTAACGAGGTTAGTTTTTAGTCCCTTCCCGCATCCCAGTTAAGATGTCCTAACTTAATAGCGACTTAACAAAAAGCCTTAGAGGCAATCCGGACTAAGGAGGTATCCGGAGGTCTGTACCAAACTGAGACTCATGCGGTATTCAACCTTTAATTGCCGTTTGTCCGGCAATCCCTAACTTCAAGCGTTAGCTAAGTTAGGGTTATTGAATGGTTATGGGATAGCACCGAATGGCTACTAAAAGTTCTACTCACTAGTACTTCCTAACCAATAACAGTGACTAATCACTCGGCAAAGCGATTTGACTTAGTTCGATAATGTTACCATCTGGGTCTTGAGTAAACAGAGCGGCTCGACCCGATGCACTCATTTGCATAGAATAGCCATGGGCCAATAACTGAGTTTTGGCGGCATCTAAGTCAGCAACGGATAAAGCGACATGCGGGTTACGTCCCCACTTTTCAGGATTTTGCAGCGTTGGTTGAATCGATGGATCTACTATCAAGTGGATTTGGAACGCCCCTACCTGATACCAAGCACCGGGGTATTTTA
>JBFLZA010001091.1:0-1930 GCA_040756535.1 Cyanobacteriota bacterium | reverse complement strand
AAACGGCTGACCCCACCGCTCCCAATTCTCTTTGTTGAAAGGAGACTGCCATTTTTTGATCAGCGCTAATTCTAGCTGCTGCCGGGGCTTTCTCTGCACGGGAGTGTTCCACCAAAAGCCAATACCAACCCCTGTTTTCATCCCGTATCGATAGTGCAAGTCCTGATATTTAGACAAGTACTCTTTGCAACCGTGATTGTCCTTCCATCGATGGTTGGAACGGCACGTCTCGCCAATGTAGAGAACAAGCTTACCACTGGGAGTGTTAGTGTCAGTCGAACAACTTTCAGTGGTAAGCGGCACGGCTATGTCGAGAACAATGTAGATACAGGAATCCCCTGGACTGTCTACAGGCCATCTCCAAAATGACATGGGTTGCAGCAGTAAGCTGAAGGGGTCGATCGTGTCTGGATCGACGTGCGCCGGGGAGATACCCAAACCAGCTAGATCGAACAGCGTATCCTGCTTGGCTGGCAAGCTTGCTTTCACCTGCTGTTGGTAAGTGGCAATTTGAGCTTTCCACGTCAACAGAGCATCAGCGCTCATCACCAACTGCTCTTGTCTACTTGGTGACTTGGGATGGCGTGGAAGATTTGAGAATAGATTGAGTTGAGTTGGTTCCAGGGGGTTATCTTTTGAATGCTGCCTTTCTATTTTCCACTCTCTCGTGGAGTTGTCCATTCGCAGCAGCAAGACGTACCCTTTCGCTTCTCTGGCTTTACGCCTTAAATAAGTTCACTCATTTCATCAACAAATCTAGTCATTAGAAGCCTTATTAGGGGTACTGAGGGACAAATAAGGTACTTTCAGCCTACTGGTTAGTCATCAAGAGCGAACCTCTAGTACTATAACGAGACTTTGATGAGAGAATTTTCTCACACCGAG
Organism: Cyanobacteriota bacterium; assembly: GCA_040756535.1. Lineage (GTDB taxonomy): Bacteria > Cyanobacteriota > Cyanobacteriia > Cyanobacteriales > Coleofasciculaceae > JBFLZA01. The sequence continues at coordinate 1,045 of JBFLZA010001091.1, read as the reverse complement.
TTAAGGAGATTCTCAAGTGCCCGTCTTAGAAACAGCCCCCGAGCTAAAGCTGAGCGTCGCAGAGATTAGCAATCTAACAGAACAATTACAGGAATACTGTGCAATCTACAATCCTCTGTTTCGGCGTGCCGAACAACGGGAATATGCAGGAGATTATGTACATGGACTGTTGTTGGATCTACCACGCAAGTCAGTTGAGCCAATGGTCTTAACACTGTACGGTATAGCAAGCAATTGCTCGGTATGGGCGATTATGAGGTGCGGTCGCGCAAGCGGTTGGCATCACCACATGATTTTTGTGATGTTAGCCCATCATTTCCTTGTGCGGTTGCTATCTCGTGTTAAAAAAAAGTCCCTGCGCTGATTCTCATATTTTCTTAGACATCTATGAAGTCATGGCAGCTTCCCATATGGCATGAGCGACTTCGGGTTTGTAAATATCACTATGGGCACCTCCTGAACCAGTTCCCTCGCAAATAAACTTGCTGCTTCGCAAATTGTAGATTTTACGCGACTCGAACTGGTAGGAATCCGCAACTGGTAGCATATCTAAAAAAGTTGATTCAATTCCAGCTCCACGAGCGCCAAAAGTTCCTACAGCCCCGTATGTAGGACTCTCATCTAAATCATCTGGATCAAAAGACACTTGATCGGCTAAACCTGCACCAAGTGGATACATCTTGCTGAGAGCGGTATCAAATTTAGATTGTGTAGTGATGATAGGTCCTGCGATTTTGCCTTGAGCAATAATGTTATGGAAATAACCCTCTGTTCCACGTCTAACTGGAATATCAGAACAGTATGACCACAGAGAGAGTGCTCCTTGAACAAGAGCTACTGAGTTAACCGGACGAACGAGTTGACCTTTCCGATCAGGACCAGACAGGCTTGCAGAAACGACAATTGAGCCAAAGCTATGACCCATCAGGTGAAAGCGAACGTCATTGGAGCTTGCCTGGTGCAAGTCTTTGAGAAGTTTAAAGCCAGCCTTCTCACCAAATTGTCTGGCTCGATCCTTCATTTTCCAGAAGGATAAAGTTCGTAA
>JBFLZA010001090.1:0-1935 GCA_040756535.1 Cyanobacteriota bacterium | reverse complement strand
GAAGACAGGGATGTGAACGCAGCCATCAACATCCTAAAATTAGCACTGTGTACCGTGGGGCACACGGGAACTTACGCTTGGGGAGATTTGCCCTCTTGGGCGATTGGAGCAATCCTGTCGTTTAACGGCGAGTCGCTGAACCAAGAATCCAACGCGCTTTAGCCGTTGGAGTGTCAAGACCAATCAGAGTATGAACTTCGCTGTGAGTGGGGTGAGCATGGCGTTGCTCAACTCGCTCCAATTAGTGATGTAGTCGTTATTGTTGATGTTCTTTCATTTTCAACAAGTGTTGAAATTGCAACCAATAACGGAGCAATACTATTTCCTTACCGCTGGCGAGATGAATCAGCAGCCGAGTATGCTCTTTCGGTAAATGCAGAACTGGCAAGTAGAAAGCGAACTGCTGGCAATGGTTACTCCCTCTCACCTACCTCACTGCTGAATATTCCTGCGGGAACGAGACTTGTCTTACCTTCTCCCAATGGTGCTTCCCTTACTTTACGCACGGGGCAAACACTGACACTAGCGGGTTGTCTTCGCAACTGCGAGGCAGTAGCACAATTTTGCTCAAAGCTAGGAAAGATTGCTGTCATTCCGGCGGGGGAAAGGTGGGACGATGGAAGTCTAAGGCCAGCAATAGAAGACCTAATTGGAGCAGGTGCAATTCTCAGCTCTCTTACAGGAAGACTCTCACCAGAGGCAGAAGTGGCTGTGGCTGCATTTCGTAACTTGAAAGATCATCTCGTAACAGTGCTGAGAAACTGTAGTTCAGGTAAAGAGCTAATCGCTAAGGGATTCGCCTCAGATGTCGAACTTGCTGCTGCTATTAATCTCAGCCACTGCGTTCCCTTGTTTGCTCACAATGCCTACGTTAAGCAAGAATCTAGGAATTGAGGCTTGGGTTCAAAATTCAAAAATTCTTAGAAAATTGGTACAGTAATTGTTCGCTAATTTGGCTCAAAATTCGTTCAAGATTTTATTTATAAATATAGCAATTTTCAATGGAGTGAAAGACACATTTTTTGTAGAGTCTTAGGCTAGTGCAACGCGGCAAAAGTTTTCCACCACTTTAATCGGATTAAAGTAAAAGCTTGCTCCCCCGCTCCGAGAGCGAACCTCATCATGCTATTTGAATGCATATCAGCTTAATACCTGTGGAGTATGCAGCTAGATAGCTGTACTGCCTACTTAAATTAGGTATAAATTAGCTAGATATTCTAAGCTTCCTAGGTAAACATGAATCAGAGATTTAATAAGTATACTTCTTTAAAATCAAAGGTCTTTAACTATAAGTAGATGAGATACCAATTTTAGATTGGAGTTTTCTGATGAGAAAGTTTTTGGCATTACAGCCCGCTTAACCTCAAAAACAAATATCGATCAAGAGTCTATGGTATGAAGAATTTTTATCAAAAGTTAAACAAATATTGCTCCTTTGCTCTAATTGCTGCTGCTTTCCCTATTATGCTGGGTGGTGGCATTCTCATTCGATTAGCGATCGCATATCATCAAGTCCCCCATCCTCAAGCCATTTTGACCTTAGGCGGCGACTCCAAGCGGAGTGAGTTGGCAGCTCAATTGGCACTAAAAAATCCCTCACTAGCTATTTGGGTTTCATCCGGTGTACGTCCTGAAAAAGCCGATGCCATCTTCCAAAGTGCTGGCATTCCGCGCAGTCGCGTGCATCTCGATTATGACGCCTTGGATACCGTGTCTAACTTTACAACGATGGTTGACGAGTTTGAGCGCCGCAACATTCGTCATGTCTACATCGTTACCTCTGACTACCACATGCCACGCGCCAAAGGAATTGCCACCTTTGTTCTGGGTAGTCATGGAATTGCGTTTACTCCAGTTTCTATGCCAACTGAGCGTCCTACAGAACCCAAGCTCTTCGCCCTACTCGATATGGGGCGCTCAATGGTTTGGCTAGTG
>JBFLZA010001089.1:0-1936 GCA_040756535.1 Cyanobacteriota bacterium | reverse complement strand
TTTTGCACTTTTGGGTTTGTTTGGTGAAACTGGTAGCCTGCTGAGTGAGCTTAAGAAAAAACAGCGCGATAAAGACGCATACGTTTCCTATCAAGATTCTATTATTGAGGAGTTCGGTGATACCCTCTGGTACTTTGCTAATACCGCTTTACATGCTGGCATCAACCTGTCTGTTCTTGCCCAACGAGCCACCTCATCACTTGGTAATTGGTCTTATAAGGGACAAGCAGATGCTACGACATTTGCCGCCTTGCAGGAACCGAAGCAACAGATAGGTGGATCATCTACTGGCGATCGGTTTGAGCAACATCTGATTTCACTCGCTGGTAAGGTTGGTCGTCTACTTGAGGACTTTAGTGCTGGACGCATTGCATCCAATGGTGATGTGCTCTCAGCTGATCTCGTCGAGATACTCCGGGTATTGATTGCAGCGGCAGACGATGCAGAAGTTAGTTTGAATGAAGCTGCAAAGCGGAATATTACAAAGGTATTAGACCGATGGCCCATCAATCGAGATTGGCCTTCACCATTTGATGAGGAATTTGACGAAGATGAACAACTACCACGCCAGATTGCTATAACTTTTAAAGAAAAGAACGTTGGTGGCAAGCAGTATGTTCTTCAGCAATGTAGAGGAATTAATATTGGTGATCGCCTGACTGATAATCGAATTGAGCAGGACGACTATCGTTTTCACGATGTATTCCATCTAGCGTATGCAGCAATCCTCGGTTGGTCACCTGTGTTACGAGCGCTCTTGAAGGTGAAGCGGAAAAGCAAACCAGAGATCGATGAAAATCAGGACGGTGCTCGCGCAATCTTGATAGAGGAAGGTATTTCCACATGGATTTTCAACTACGGCGTCCGTCATGGTTACTTTAAGAATTTCCAAAGCATTGACTATACACTCCTCAAGGCTGTCCGTGAATTTGTTAAGGGCTATGAAGTCGAGGAGCGACCATTGTGGCAGTGGGAATGCGCTATCCTTGAAGGCTTTCGTATCTTTTACGAACTGAAGACTCATCGAGGTGGTATTGTAACTGCTGACCTCAATGCCCACACTATTACATTCGAGACTCTAAAATGACTGCCGATAATCAGAGTCTTTCTACTAGCTTCGTTGATGAACTTGCAGCGCTGCACTTCGACAATGTCTTCAATCCTTATGCTGATATTTGTCCCATTCATGACACACCAGATGCAGCGTGTATCCGACGGCGTAATCTTGAGCTTGTACTCAATGCAGCAATCTCCCACGGAATCGATTCAATGTGGATCGCCCGCGATTTGGGCTACCGTGGCGGACGCCGTACAGGTTTGGCGCTGACTGATGAGATGCATCTCTTTTGGTATTCTAAACTCCTTGCCACTCCACCACTTATGCGAGCAACAGAGGGACCAGCCGTGACCGAACGGACTGCTACTATTGTATGGCGTGCCCTTCGATTAATTGATCGCCCGATTTTTCTCTGGAATATCTTTCCACTTCACCCTCATGAACCGAGTGATCCGATGTCAAACCGTTGCCACACGCAAGTGGAGCGCACAGCTTGCCAACAGATGAACTTGTGGCTAATAGAGACTTTATGTCCTAGTAAAGTAATTGCGATCGGTCGTGACGCCCAAACCGCAATGGTTAAGCTTGGCATCAAGTCGGTTAAAATTCGGCATCCGAGTTATGGTGGTCAATCTGAGTTTCTCACCACACTGGCTGAGCTTTACGGAGTATCTTTCAATTTAGAACCGTATCAGGGAAAACTCTTTTAGAAATAAGATTTGCTTCATTTAGAGGAGCATCATGATGACGGAGGTTCTGTTGGCTACATTTCCTCAATTGTGAAATACAAACGACCTCTTTCGGTTACTTCTTCATCCCAATAACTTTTGCCAATACATCAATGTATTGTTCCAAGCTCTCACTAAGTAACTTCAATTC
>JBFLZA010001088.1:0-1939 GCA_040756535.1 Cyanobacteriota bacterium | reverse complement strand
TTCTGTAAAATTGGGGAAAACGGCTATTTTTTGCAGCTCAACCCAGCTTGGGAAAAACTGCTGGGGTGGACTGTATCAGAACTACTCAGTACCCCTTGGCTAGAGTTGGTTCATCCTGATGACGTGGAAGTCACGCTCAATGCTCAGAGGCAGTGTTCCCAGCAGGACATAGTGGAATATGAAAATCGCTATCGCCACAAAGATGGGAGCTACCGTTGGCTATCTTGGCGCGTCTCACAGGTTCAGGATGGATTCTCCTATGCCGTTGCCAAGGACATTACTGCCACTAAACAGACGGAGGAAGCACTGCACTCCCTCCGCTCTAGTGAGAGACGATTCCGCGCCGTGTTCAACCAAGTGTTTCAATTTGCCAGCCTGCTTCGGCTAGATGGTACGATTTTGGAAGATAACCAAGCGGCGATGGAGTTTTGCCAACTCAAACGTGAGGACATCGTGAGCCGTCCATTTTGGGAATTAAAGTGTTGGACGATTTCTCCAGAAACTCAAGAACGCTTGAAAAACGCGATCGCTTCCGCCACAGCAGGTAATGTTGTTCATTATGAAGCCGATATCTTGGCTCCAGACGCTTCGGTCATAACCATTGATTTCTCGCTTAAGCCTCTATGGGATGAAGCAGGACGGGTAGAGTTCTTATTTGCTGAAGGTCGTAAAATCCTCCCATAACTCAATTGGGAATTCAAGCTTACACGACTTAACTTCGAGACAATTCGGAAACTAGTTCAGAAACAAAATTTACTACTTCGTCGCCTTCCAATCTGGAGCTGCATCAGTTGTCGGATTGTTAGTCAGTCGAGTTTGATTAGAACCTTTGGCATCCATCACATAAATTTCAGGATTGTAGTTTTCAGCGTTACTATCCCGGAAAGAGACAAAGACTATCTGTTTCCCATCGGGTGACCAAGCAGGAGCATCATCGTCTGCGGGATTGTTGGTCAATTGAGTGAGTTTAGAACCGTCAGGGTTCATCAAGTAGATTTCTCTGTTGCCGTCGCGCTGTGACATAAAGGCAATCTGTTTCCCATCTGGCGACCAAGCTGCGTCAAAATCAGATGTCGGATTGTTAGTTAAGTTGATGGGATTGGAACCATCAGCGTTCATCACATAGATTTCAAAGTTGCCATCGCGACTGGAGTTAAAGGCAATCTTTTTCCCGTCGGCTGACCAAGTTGGGTTACTATCGTCTGCGGGATTGTTTGTGAGTCGGGTCTGATTGGAACCGTCTGCATTCATTACATAGATTTCTGCATTGTTGTCATTTTCACCATCGTTGCGACCAGAGGTGAAAGCAATCTTTTTCCCATCCGGCGACCAAGCGGGGTTCATATCGTATTCCGAATCGCTCGTAAGTCGGGTGAGATTGGAACCGTCAGCATTCATCACATAGATGTCCGAGTTGCCGTCATGGGTAGAGGAAAAGGCAAGTTTGCTGCCGTCGGGTGACCAGACTGGGTTACCATCCGAGGCTGAATCATTAGTGAGCCTAGTGAGATTGGAACCGTCAGGATTGATTGTGTAAATTTCGCCGTTATTGTCGTCGCGGTAAGAAACAAAGGCAATTTTTCCAGGGGTAGAAATTCTTGCGTTTACTGTGTTATTTATGCCCCAAAGCGTCAGGATTACTGGTAGCACCAATAAGCCCAAGAGAAAGGGAGAACTAAACACAAGGCGATAAATTTTCTGTCTCATTCTAAAGTTTAGCAGTCTACCTTTTTTGTCTCCACTCCTATCCTGACCGATTCCGGATTGCTTTGTTGTTTTTATCTCAATTTCCCTATATTTAAAATAATTCAATTAAGGATATTCCCCTAATTCTATTCCTATCGGTATAGGGCATAAAGCAGTAAAATTGCTATTTTTTCAAAGTGAGTGGGTACTGAAGAATGGGGAAGAGGTGATGGGGCTTTCATTGAATAGGAAT
>JBFLZA010001087.1:0-1940 GCA_040756535.1 Cyanobacteriota bacterium | reverse complement strand
GCCTCAGCTACATACGGGCTTAAATCAATTAATTGCTTTTATGAATCGGTTCCCTGGAGCTATTCCCCTCCCTAGCACTCACACCGATTTCCACTTTTCCTCCGCCTAGAGTGACAAAAGAGCGCTATAGCGATCGCAATTCTTATGTCCGGTACGACTAAGAAGTAGAAAGCAATACTATGTACGAACTCGACGCTTAGTTTCTTCATGCCAGTACGCCGTCAGAATTTGTGGATTTGGCAGTACAGTTAGGCAAACAACTCGCAGCCCTCTGAGGACATCTGTAAACTGACAGTAGGGAGTCTGCTGCAATATTCGGTCATTCAAAGTAAAAATTACCGCCTGTTTGTTAAAGTGCTTGCGCCCATACAACAAAGCAACTTTAATCATGGCATCGTTAATCGCTCGTTGCTGTTGGCGGCGTTGCAGATGATTGTTGTCTTTAAATTTAGGTGCGATTCTCAGAGCGCCGATTTTGTTCTTGTTAGAATCACTTTCGAGTATCAGACTAAGTTGTTTTTTGGTGTCCATAATTTGCTGAGCGCTTTGTTATGAACATCTTCTCCTTTAAATTCACCATTGTCTGTGCAATAAATTGGGAAAAAGTGGGTATCTAATTTCAGCAAAATGAACTTTTAAATAAGGCAAGTGTTAAAAAGTGGGTATAAGTAGGTAATGAGACAAAAATCCAGCCGTCCAGATTGCATCTGGCTAGAATCAATAGAAGTATTATTGAAACTTGACTAACTCATGAACTCTGAAGAGGCGTTCAATGTTGCTGATACAGCCGTTTTGGAAAAGACTGGGAAACGTCTGACAGATACTGAGAAAATTGTGTTTACGGGAGCTTGGCTAGGTCAGGAGTATCCTGAGATTGCAGACAATAATGATTATCAGCATGACACCATCAAAGGTGTTGGTCAGGCTTTATGGAAGAAGCTGACAGCAGCATTGGGAGAGGAAGTTCGTAAGAAAAACTTCAAGACAGCAATAGAGCGGCGATCGCTCTCTATTACCCCAAGCCCTCAACCTACCCCTGAGCATCTTTTCCAAGCAGCACCAGAAATAGAATTTCCAGAAGGTATCGAAGCTCTTTGCTACGAAGGGATTTTGCAGCCAGGATGCCTGCTCCGACTCAAAGCCCCTTTGCAGATGGGCAAAACATTGCTGATGTCAAGGGTTGTAAATTACGCAAAGCTTCAGGGATACCGAACGGTGTGTTTGAACCTGCGGGATGCAACTACAGAAGATTTCAGCAAGTTGGATAACTTCTTGCAGTGGTTTTGTACTAACATCGCAGTGCAGTTGGAGTTGACTGCTCCAGTAGATGAACACTGGCGTAAGAGTCTTGGTAACAGCAAGATTAAATGCAGAACCTATTTTGAGAAATATCTGTTGCCTGGAGAAAGCGCCCTAACCTTAGCTTTAGATGAGGTAGACCGACTATTCCCGTATGGGGAAATTGCTGGAGAGTTTTTGGGTATGCTGCGAACTTGGCATGAGGATGCTAAGACTCGCCAGCTTTGGGGACAATTTCGGTTGGTCGTGTTGCATACCGAAGTCTACAGGGAGCTAGATATTAATCAGTCACCGTTTAATGCTGGGATAGAGATTGAATTGACAGATTTGAATCAGAATCAGGTGCTTTCCTTAGTACAGCAATATGGACTGAAATGGGATGCTGGCAAAGTCAAGCAGCTAATGGACATGGTGGGCGGGCATCCCTATTTGGTAAAGGAAGCTTTGGAGCAGGTGAAGCGGCAAGATATGACGCTTGAACAACTGTTGCAATCAGCTCCTACGATCTCTGGAATTTGGTTCTCCTGTACTTATGGGTATAAGTAAAATTTATTTAAATAAGCAAGCTAGCAGCTTCTCTCGTAAAGATTCAAAGCTCTTAAAACCATAGCTCTGCCGAATAATTAACTTAATTCTATTAT
>JBFLZA010001086.1:0-1940 GCA_040756535.1 Cyanobacteriota bacterium | reverse complement strand
AACCGCGGTGTACCAGCGCAAGTGCGAAGAAGTCTATCAGCACGTCTACGAATCTTACTCAGGTGCAGGGCGTAGTATTTACACCACTGCGGCTTGAAGGGGACTCCATCTTCAACAAATTCATTCTGCATTCAACCAGTAGCTTTAACGAGGAACTGAGCCTACATCCTCAAGAGTTATCTAAGTCCCGATTGGGACGTGGTTGGAGGCGATCGCTCGCATAGAGGAACGAATTGAAGAGGCGATCGCTTCCATAGAGGAACGAATTGAAGAGGCGATCGCTTCCATAGAGTAACAAACCCAAACGCGAAGGGTGAAACTGGAATCCCCTAGGGAGAAGGTAGCGGAACTAGACAAAGAAGGCGATCGCCGCCGTCAACAATCCTCCAATCGTTAATATGCGGCTCCATTGAAGCAGTTGGCAACGAATTCGGAGCGCCGAATTCTTCCCAATCCTCCAATTCTTTGACAACTGAAGGCAGAATCTGCACTCGACTAAGCGAATCAAAATACTTGAGAAAGCGGTTTCCACCGTCCAGAGGGACTCGTTTCCTGATGTGGACGTTAGGGGGATACCCAGAACCGTTGAACGGTCTTTCTGCGGATATGACCATTGTTTTAATTGCTTGCGTAAATTGGTCGAAACTTCTGAGCCTTGGGCGCTTGAGGCACTTACACGGGGGTAGCAGGAGCGATCGCCACTTGCAACCGTCTTTGGTGTTTCTAGTGCCGTGTCGCGTCTATGTGTGCATCATGATACAGACATTTTATAATGTGTCATGCATTTCCAAAGTAACGCAGCGTATCATTAGGTAGCGAAATAAACATAGATAACAATATGAGCGGGCGTGTAAATGTTGTTCTGCCAGATGACATACATGAGCTAGTAAAGGACTTGGCAGAGTCTGAACGACGATCTCAGAGTCAGATGGCGGCGATTTTGATAGAAGAAGCTTTAAAGGCGCGGAACTTGCTTAAAAAAGAAACCCCTTCGCCTACTGCTAGCAAAGGGGAGTAATGAGCGATCGCTCTCAAGGGGCTGGCGGCTAGAGTCTCTGCATCACATTTACGGGGTATCACACTTTATGACAACACAAGGAAAGCTTGAGCTAACCATAAAAATTTCGGAGTTCCCATCCGATGTGAAGACTGTTGAGAACGGTTGGAAGTCTTTCGAGATTGACTGCGACGGACAGGTTGTGACCATAACCGTGAAGCCAAAAATGTTTAAAAAAATTGAGGAAGCCCAAGCAAACTACCCGATGTGGGTTGCCGCGATCGCTGGAAAGATGGGCGAACCCACAGATCGAGGCTTTGTCCTGAACGAGCCAGCCATCCAGGTTTTCGAGAAGAAGCCAAAGGAACCAAAAGAGGCAGTGGTCACTGAGTGAGGAGCTATATAATCAGATGCATAAAAATAAAATGTTGTATAGCGTCTTTGGGTTCAGGAAATACACCCTACAGGTTAATGCTGCTGAGTTAATTTACACAGACAAGGGAGGTAGTAAGAAAATAAAAACGTAAAATGCTGTCTGCGATTACTTTAGCGGCGACAGCACTTTACGGGATTCAGTAAAAACCGAGAGCATTACAGCCTCATTAATAAGACACTCTATTCTTGGCGGAAGGAACTGTCTTATTAAAAGTAGCGAAACTCCCGTTCGTTTCGTTACTCCTAATTTAGCATTGAAACTTCGTAGTAGACGCTAAAAAGTCAAGCTGAACTTCCACTGCTAAAAGGCTGAAATGCTCTCCTGATGAAAAAAATCTCAGGAGAAGACAGATGCAAGATCCTTCACAGCCTCCCTTTAACCTTCAGGTAGAGGAACAAACAACACTAGACCCACAACACTTTGAGGAATGGCGAAGCAGCGGCGTAGATGATGCGATTATCAAGCTGAACGTGCGATCACTGTCAGGACATTCAGCCCACGCGCATT
>JBFLZA010001085.1:0-1941 GCA_040756535.1 Cyanobacteriota bacterium | reverse complement strand
ATTCTCTTCCACATGGTCAATGCGGCTAGATTTAGGAATAACAATTACATTATCTTGATGCAATAGCCAAGCGATAGCCACTTGAGCTGCACTGACTCCTCGTTCTTGAGCAATCGTGTTAAGTGTCCGATGCTTGAGCAAACGCCCTTGTTCAATTGGAGAATAAGCCATGATTGGGATGCCTTGTTGCCGGCACCAGGGCAGTAAATCCCACTCAATTCCTCGTCGCATCAGGTTATAGAGAACTTGATTAGTTGCAATGGCGTTCCCACCCTTCAGTTGGCAGGCTTCCTCCATATCCCCGACATTAAAATTACTCACACCATAACTGCTAATTTTGCCGGCTTGTTGGAGCGCCTGAAATGCTTCCAGCGTCTCTGTCAGCGGCACAGAACCACGCCAGTGCAGCAGGTAAAGATCAAGATAGTCAGTTTTCAATCGTTTCAAACTTCGTTCGCAGGCAGCGATCACTCCTCGCTTTGAGGCGTTGTGAGGATAAACTTTGCTGACTAAAAAGACCGATGTACGACGATTCGCTATTGCCTGGGCAATCACTTCCTCTGCACCGCCTTCCCCATACATTTCAGCAGTGTCAATTAAAGAAAAACCCAAATCAAGTCCGTGGCGTAAGGCATCAATTTCGTTCTGGCGATTCCTAGTATTCTCCCCCATTTGCCAGGTGCCCATGCCAAGAACCGGAATCAGTTGTCCAGAAGGGAGTTTAAGAGTTCGCATGGCAGTTTTCATCCATTCAAGTCAAACTATTGTCGGGAGCGCATTTCTTGCTAACGCATGGGCATAGCATTGATTTTAGTGATTGATGCCCATCGGTTTAACTTTCTCCTGTCCTCAATACATCTATCACTTTGAGGTTACGTTCGCGCACTCCTCCACTGTAGACCGTCCACTAGCATCTGTTGCTGTATGCAGGCGAGCGCGGTAGTAAGAACGAACACCAACTTAATCCTTTTATCTAAATTCGCATATTGCTGACAAATCGCTGCCACTGTCGTTTGACATTCTGGTCAACTCCCGACATGGCTTATATCAAGGTAATTGATTGGATCGGCATCTGAGCATTGTGGAAACCGGCAGGCAAGCCAGAAGAAAGTGTTTAATATCTTGTCAAGTGTGGATTTTTTGATAGCGTCATCTGCAAATAAGTTTAATTGCTTAGGTTCTACTGTTATTGCTGTACTTGCCGGCACTGGGGATTGTAACATCGACCAATTAGAACTAAAGCTGACAACGGGGTGATTGCCGATGATGAAGTTGTGAAATTTTCACAGGTTAGGAAAGGCTTGCTTGATTGTCGAGTTCCGCAAGCTCTCCACCTTTAGTGCCGGCTTACATCACAACAGACAGTTCATTAGTTACTTCAATCCGACCTCGACGTAGAGAGTATAGCAGCCGGTCAATGTGAGCTGTCTTGTGCAGGGTGTTTCGATGTTAGCCACTCTCCTTAGCAATCGCGCTGCTACTCGGTGCATTGTCCTGTTTCAGCCGGTAAAGCACTTCCAATTGTTTTTTGGTGTTCAGGGCTTTGGCTAGAGATAACTGTTCGGTCAGATATTTCAAACTTTCGTACACTTGACTTGAAGTCACACCAACTATCACTAGAGAGCGCTAAAACACTTCTCTCACTGTAATTCATCTACCTTTTATTCAATTTCAATTGGTATTAATAAGACTAAAATAGCAAAGTCAATTAACAATAGCGCATGGTATTAATTTATACAAATTCTCCCAATCAAAGCTGCAAATTCTGGATTGATGACAAATGCTGTGAATCCAAACGGCATTTCTCAAAGCGGCTTAGGATGTGGTATCAAAGTAGCTAAAGGAATTAAAGATATAGTAATTCTCTGTGATTGGTTAATGCTCATTAGCCCAAAAGCTTGGAGTGCGGGCATCTTGTCGGCTAAAAATCTTTTAGGATTG
>JBFLZA010001084.1:0-1966 GCA_040756535.1 Cyanobacteriota bacterium | reverse complement strand
AGTGGAAAACTTCGCGGTTTCTTCCGAAACTCCTCCTCCTACTCCATCGAGTACAAACCCATCTCAAGTAAAATACACCATAAAGGTGTTGGATTTTGAATGCCTGCAAAGACAAAAAGATTCTTGGGTCAATCCATCTAATGAGCCTTACTTTCTGTTTGGAACGACACTAAATGGAAAAGCTGTATCACAGCGAAGCCGTGTTTTTGGAAACATCGATGGTGGAGATAAAGTTTCTTTTGTAGCCGATGAGGGATGTATCTGGGGGGAAAATTGCCTACCGCAATCTTTCCCTAAAGAAGGAACAATGGGTTTGGTGATTACCGCTATGGAACGGGATTATGGAAACCTAGACAAAATTCGGAAAGGATTTGCAGCAGCTGTTGCTTCTGCTGCGGGTATTCTGGTTGCTACAGGAGTAGCCGCTTGGATAGCTGCGGTAGTGGCGGCTGTTGGCGGGGCACTTCAGTGGCTTCTAAGAATTCTTGACGATGACTTGATTGATACCCAAGTTTTTGCTTTTACTCGTGAGGTAATAGACGGAAAGCTTGGACCTCTACCTAAGAAAAAAGGAGTGAAACAATACTTTGATGTGACCCGACTATTTATAAGTGAAGATGGAGGAACTTACAGAGTTAGAATCAGGATTTCTCGATATACATAGAGTTCAAGTCTTGCACACTCAAGCTTAGCAAAGATGGGTTTCGTCTTCATATGCAATTAATTTTCACATGAAGACGAAGCTCACTCATAACTTGTGTAATCTTTCCTTTTCACACCAGCCAAGTCGATTGTTTTAAAGCCAATCACTCGAAAGTCGGTAACAAGTCAGCAAATTCTCAGTCTCGATCTCGGTCATCTGGCTGCTTTGATGAATTTGTAGATTGAATGGAAGCGAAAACAACTCTAAGTAAGCTGCCAGTCAGTGCTTACGAGGATTAGTCGCTCAAACATTGCAGCAAGTACGTAACGTCTTGAAAACACAATCGAGGATTTTAATCATGAAAAAAAGTTTATTAGCGATCGCCCTCGCTACAGCAACAATCTCTTTAGCTTTCTCTGGGCAGGCTAATGCAGGCGACGGGTGGCATCTCAACGGCATCAAACTCCAAGGCATCAAGTTGCAGGGTACGAGTATGCAAGCTACAAAACTGCAAGGCATGGAACTGCAAAACCTCAAAGTCGAAGGTGGACAGCTTGTAGCCGTAACGCGAGTTGCTGCTGAATAGTTGCCAAAAATAACTCAAAGCTATATCCCCGATTTCTTTAAGAAGTCGGGGATCTGAATCTTTGGCAGAAATTGAAACGATGAAAAAGACATTTCTATACAGTTTTGTTGGCTTTTTTCCGGTATTGCTTTTTAGCTGTACACCCTTTATCAAAAATCCAAAGAGCAATTATACCAAGGATTCACACAACAGAACCATCCCAACGACCCAGAAGACTAAAATTATTAAAGGTAAAGACTTAAAAGGCGCACAGTTTAACGCCGTTGACGAGCAAGGGAGAAAGCTGAACTTTGAAATTAAAGATGTCGAACTAGACCCAAAAGACCCCGGAAAAGAAACCTATCTTTACACAGTATTTTATCTAGATTCAGCAGATTCTCAATGGAAGAATTTGTGTACTCCTGATGCAGAGAATGTCGCCAAAGCAATTCCGCTAACAGGTTCGTGGGATGAGACAGGAAAGCACACAGAATCGAGCGATATGATCACATTTGGCTGTACCAGTGGAGTTCTCGCTAAGTGCGTTCGCTTCGGTTACAAACCTTGGAAGACCGTCAAAGGAAAATCACTGCGAGACTATCACCAAGCTTGTACACGCATGACACGCGCCGATTACTGCGGTAACGGCAAAAGCCACACGCGAGAGGGAACTCCTATCGACGTATATGACGAGCTTGGTATTCAAAAGAAAACTCCCAACAGCGGGATGGTGTTTGAAGCAGCTTGGAGTCCCGATG
>JBFLZA010001083.1:0-1969 GCA_040756535.1 Cyanobacteriota bacterium | reverse complement strand
ATAATAGAATTAAGTTAATTATTCGGCAGAGCTATGGTTTTAAGAGCTTTGAATCTTTACGAGAGAAGCTGCTAGCTTGCTTATTTAAATAAATTTTACTTATACCCATAAGTACAGGAGAACCGCAGTTAGTTTAATCACTTATTAGCATTTATCTGCACTTCCAGATCGCCCCTGATGCTGGCTAAAGTATTAGTGGCTGTAATTAAGCATTCCCAAACCATGACTCAAAAGACAAGGCGACGCGGTTGTTTTGCCAATCCCGAAGGTTTACAAAAACTAGACAAGAGAATGCGTCAAAAGGGTTACACCCAGGAGACACTTGCAGAAGCAGCACAGGTGAACCTCGATCAAGTTAAGCGGCTTCTGAATCCACACTGGCAAAAAAGAATTCAAAAAGATGCTATTGAAAAGATTGCCAGAGTTTTAGACTTAGACCCAACAGACATCGTTGATTCTAGTGAGTGGTTTCCATCATTTCCAGGTACCGTACAAGAGCAAACCAATATTAAGGGGCGTGAAGCTTACCACGTCATGCTGGAGAGGCAGCATGAAAACCAGAGAGAAAACCTGGGAGAATTTAGACCAGGAAAGTTAGATGATTTGCAAGAAATTAACGAAAATAGTCTGGAGATGAAAACTACAACTAAGCTACCAGAAGCCTTGAAAAATAGGCTATGGGAACTCACGTGCTTAAATGAAGACACTCGCCATGCAGCTATTGAAAATTTTCGTGAATTTGGCGAAAACAGCCCGGAGGCTCTGAAGTCAGTAATCTTTTATCTAATTGAACAGCTACACATCAGTAAAGATGAGGAAGCTTTACACGCAACTGCCCACAGTCTAGGACTAATTACCAACAATCAGTTAGAAAAGCTTATAGCAGCAGAGACTCTAATTGAGTTAATTGAAAACAGTGAAGATGCCGAAATAATTTCGTCATCTGCCGATAGTATTGGTGATATTTGCCCAGCCACCCCGCAAGCAATTGACGCTTTATCTAAACTGCTGACTCGACGTGATTACTACAACGTCGAGCCAGTTTTATGGGCTTTGGGGCAACTCAGCTATTTATACCCTAAGGAGGTAATTGCAATAATTGATTGGAGTGGTTTTGAACCTGAGTTTCAGATTAAGTTTTTTGAGGAGTACGAGTTGGGTACGGAAGCATTCGATTACTTGGTTGAATTCTTAGAGGAGGGCTGTTATGAAGCTGCCCAAAGTTTAGAAACAATCGCCAAGGGAAACAAGCGAGTGAGCGATGCTCTGATTGAACTACTACGTACCAGTAACGATTACGAGGCTCTGGAAATAGCAGCTGATTCCTTGAATAAAATCCTGACTACCGACTTAATGCCGTCAGTTATTACAGCTTTAAATCATGGGATATTGAGTCAGTTTAAAGAGGATGATAGGCACTTCGAGGAGCGAAGCAAGTATTGCTATGACATTATTAAACACTGCGAGGCACGTATGTCCCCTGAGGATTTTTGTCAAGCATGGAACAACCAATCTTCAACAAACCCTCCAGAAGCATCTGATACTATTAATATTAGTGACTGTTGCACAATTGAAGCTTTAGAAAACCAAATCACTGATATTGCATCACAGTTAAAACCTGCTGATAAAACCTATCCCATTTTCATTAATGCTCATGCTCTGAAAGGGGAGACGGATACAAGCGCGATCGCTCAAGAACTCTGCAACCAAATCTATCTAACCGTCTTTCCCGATCATCCAGAGATCCCAGGAGTTAACAACGCTCCTCAACTCAAGCGATCGCTTCCCCAAATCAAAAAGCACCTGCAAAAACAGAACTTGGCTTTAATTCTCGACAAGTGCCAACCAAATCAGACGCTTATCACTTTCTGCCGCAAGCTTACCGACGTGCTAAATATTGCCTGGATTACCGACCAACCCCTAGAACAACCTCTGAAAGGTTTTCCACCGGATCAACAGAATCTAGTCA
>JBFLZA010001082.1:0-1982 GCA_040756535.1 Cyanobacteriota bacterium | reverse complement strand
GTTTGAGAACAAGCAGATGAGCAGAAAACTACTTAGATTTTGGTATTACATCCAACGCCTGGTGAAGTTTGCGTCACTCAAGGCTTACCAGCGGATACTAGGACTAATTCTTCTAGCACTGTTGGTACTGATTACAACTTTATCTGTCCCAGTTGTGTCAGCTCAACGGGTTGAGGAAAGTTCTCAAGTTAATTCTCAAACCTCAAATGCCCAGTTGTTATTGCAACAGGGTCTAGAACTTTATGACGCCGAACAATTTTCAGAGGCGATAGGAGTCCTCAGTCAGGCGGCTTCTGCGTTTGTAAACCAGGGAAATAGTTTGAACCAAGCGCTGGTTCTACGCTATCTATCGTTGGCTTATCAGCATCTGGGAGAGTTGCAGGAAGCAGAAAACGCGATCGCTGACAGCTTTAAACTGCTAAACAATCGGAAAAATACGACTCACGCCCAGGATTACTTAGACGTTTTCGCCAAAACTTTGAACACTCAAGGTCGCTTGCAAGCGATAAAAGGGCAGTGGTCAGAAGCTCTAGAAACGTGGAAGAAAGCAGCAGCTACTTATAAAAAAGCTGGCAATGAAACGGGTGTCATTGGTAGCGCGATCAACCAAGCTCAAGCGCTGCAAGCATTAGGATTAAGCAGTCAGGCTGAAGCGGCATTAAAACAGGTCGAACAAATCCTCGTAAAGCAATCAGATCCGAACCTCAAGGCAACTGGATTACAGAGTCTCGGTGAAGCTTTCAGACGAGTTGGCGAGTTGAAAAAGTCTCGTGAGGTTTTGCAGCAAAGTTGGGCAGTAGTGGAGCGAGAATTTCAACTTTCTCAAGTTCGCGGTTCTACTTTGCTCGAATTGGCTAATACCGAACGCGCTTTAGGTAATAGAGCGATCGCAATTGGCAACGTGAAAGACGCTCAAGAGCATATTCGGGATGCGATCGCATATTATCAACAGGCAGCCAATTCACCCAACCTCCGACTCCAAGCTGAGTTGAATTGGCTGAGTCTCTTAGTAGAAACTGGGAAATGGTCAGAGGCAGCGCAACTAGGGTCAACAATCCAAACCGCGATTGCCAGCTTGCCTCCGAGTCAAACCAATATTTACGCCCGACTTAACTCTGCCCGGAGTCTGACTTGTCTCCAGCCCAGTCTTGACAAAAACTCGCTTTCTTGCATTAATTCCGACCGCTCGTTGAAGTTGAGGGAAGGCTTTTCCGAGCCAAGTGCTGCCACAACCCCTCTCTCGTTGCCAGAGATTACGCAGATATTAACGACTGCTATTCAACAAGCTCGTAGCTTGAAAGACCGCAGAGCCGAATCCTATGCTATTGGTCAATTGGGTGGGTTGTACGAGCTAACCGCGCAATCGAGCGCCGCTCAAGACTATACTCAACAAGCTCTCCTGCTAGCTGAGCAAATTCAAGCTCCTGACATTCGCTACCGC
Organism: Cyanobacteriota bacterium; assembly: GCA_040756535.1. GTDB lineage: Bacteria > Cyanobacteriota > Cyanobacteriia > Cyanobacteriales > Coleofasciculaceae > JBFLZA01. The sequence goes on along the minus strand of JBFLZA010001082.1, from coordinate 541 downwards.
TGGGAATGGCAGATGGGGCGTTTATGGGAAAAACAGGGGGATATCAATAGAGCGATCGCTACCTATCAAGAAGCAGTTAAAACTCTTAAATCCGTTCGCAGCGATTTGCTTACCATCAATTCCGACGAACAATTTTCCTTTCGGGATAATGTCGAACCCGTTCACCGCAAGTTAGTTGATTTGCTATTAAGAACTGAAGGAAATTCTCAACCGAGTCAAGAAAATCTCAAGCAAGCGATTGAGGTGATCGACTCTCTCCGCTTAGCTGAACTGGAAAATTTTCTCAACTGTAACCTTTCCCAGACAGTGCGGCTGACGCAGGATATTGACAAGATAGACAAAAAAGCAGCCTATATTTATCCAATTATTTTAGAAAACCGATTAGAAGTTATTTCCCAAGTACCAGGACAACCTCTAAAGCATTCTGTCACCCTAGTAAAACAAACTGAGGTAGAAGAAACTGCGAGCGAACTTCGAGCGAACATCCTTAAACGCAACCGACCAGAAGACGTTATAGAAAAGGCTACGCAGGTATACAACT
>JBFLZA010001081.1:0-1991 GCA_040756535.1 Cyanobacteriota bacterium | reverse complement strand
AACGACTTACTCCGAAAGGTTAAAGGATGTCAGAACAACCCGAAGAACTGGCGATAACTTTATCGTCGTTACCAAGCCTTTCTCACCAGAAGCCTCAAAATCTCACCCAAACTATTTCAGTAGTTGAGGGGCTTTTAGCGAAATCAGACTCTCCCAACGAGGCTTTAGACTGGGCTAGAGTGCGCGAGGTAATTCTTCGCCAGAACGAGGAAATTAAGGAGGAAAACCACCGACGCTTTTTGCAAACAACCCGATTAATCTATAGTCTGGCATTTTCTGGGGTTGCTTTTTTAGTCGGAATAGTCCTATTTATTTGTAACTACGAAAATGCAGCTTTTTTAATAGTTGCAGGGCTGATTCCCCTCTTGTCGATCAAAAAGCCTACTTAGGTGCCACAGTCATGCCAGAAACTAAGCAGCGACAAGTTCATGCTCTCTTGATCGGTGCATTTAGGAGATTGAACATTGCCAATTTTGCCCCATCGCTGGTCAAAATCTTGGTGGACCAATAAACATATAGTGGCAGTTTAATTGCTCCGGACTTTTGCCAGAAGGAGGGTAGAGACATGCGTTCAAATCTCTCATTGTTTGTTGTGAAGCTCGTGAATCTACCTGCTCAACTTCCCCTTGTTCTGGATAGACAATCCATAAATCGTCTACCCATTCTGAGCGATCGCTGTATTGCACTTCCCGTCCCATCAATACAGTTGGCTGTGGCCCATCATTGATTATCCGTACCACTACCTGTCTAATCCAATTGTCTTGAGCAGCAGCTGGGGGAGAATAGAGAACCGCAAAAGACGAAAATAGCAAGATACACAGGAGAAAGACTTTTGAGAAGAGGAGAAAAAGCTTTGAGAAAAAGCGGTAAGGCATTTTTTTCTTCCACCCTTATGACTGGCTAATCCTTCACAACATACTGTTTCCTCAGCATTAAACCCCTAAAAACAACTTTTTAATTTAAGGTTAAGGAACTCAATCCATGACAGAAAGTAAGCAAACAGATGTTCAGGTTTTCCCGATAGGTGCAGAAACCACCCTATTACGATCGCTGCGTTGAAGTCGGCTCAAGTTATATAGAGTGAGTGCTGCTCATTCACTGGTTTGGGCAATAATGACTTGCGTACACGAAACTTTGCTCAAGGTGCGATCGCGTATGGCAACCTATCGAAATGGGAAAGCGGGATATGGGAAGACTGTTGGTGCGATCGCGCTGATGGGGAGTTGTGCGATTTTTCCTGGAAATCGTGCCTTGGCTCAGAGCAATATCGTACCCGATGACACCTTGGATGGTGAAAGTTCCTTTGTTGTACCTAACATTAACGGTTTGCCTGTGGAAGCGATCGGAGGTGGAGCGCAACGGGGTCAAAATCTGTTCCACAGCTTTGAGGAATTCAATGTTAGTGAAGGCAGAGGAGCTTATTTTTTCAGTCCTAACGCCGCTATTCAGAATATTTTGGCACGAGTGACGGGTACTAACCGCTCTGAGATTCTTGGGGTGCTTGGCACATTTGGTAATTCTCAGCCCAACTTGTTTTTAGTTAATCCCAATGGCATTGTCTTTGGGGAAAATGCGCGGTTGGATATGGGTAGTTCGTTTGTGGCGAGTACGGCGAACTCTCTGGTGTTTAACAATGGCTTTGAGTTCAGTACCACGAACCCTCAAGCACCACCGCTACTGACCGTCAATGTACCACTTGGCTTGCAATATGGCGAGAATCCCGGAAGGATTGTCAATCAGTCAGTCTTTGGTCTGCGAGTCCAGCCAGGAAGAACCTTGGCGCTTGTGGGCGGTGATGTTGCCTTAGAAGGTGGTATTCTCTTTGCCCTCAATGGACGAATTGAACTGGGGAGTGTTGCTGGTAACAGTCGGGTGAGCCTGACACCAACTAGCACTGGCTATGCTCTGGGATATGAGAGTGTCGAGGACTTCAAAGATATTCGTCTTTCGCAGGGAGCTAGAGCCGCTAGCAGTGGCGAAGGCGGTGGCAG
>JBFLZA010001080.1:0-1997 GCA_040756535.1 Cyanobacteriota bacterium | reverse complement strand
GAACGAAAGTTGAGCAGACGCCATCGATTCAGCATCGCCCCGCAAGTGATGCTGAAGGCACAAAAAGACGCTCGCGATCGCAATCTCAACATCATTGGCATTTACCACTCTCACACTGACCATCCAGCTATTCCTTCAGAATTTGATCGTGCGATCGCTTGGTCGCAATACTCTTATGTTATTGTTTCCGTGCAACAGGGGTCAGCGTGTGACTTCAAAAGCTGGAGCCTCGACGAGGAACACAAATTTCAGCCGGAGAAAATTCATACAATCTCGCTATAGCTTCATTGAAAATTTATGTTAACAACCCCTACACAAAAACAAAAAACATTTAGATAGGATATAGGTCACGTCAGCACTACCTGGACTAAGATGCTCAATCCCAATCTTGATGAAATACAACTGACAAAAGAGGAGTACGAACGGTACTCCCGACATCTGATTTTGCCGCAAGTGGGTCTGGAAGGGCAAAAACGACTCAAAGCCGCTAGTGTTCTCTGTATTGGCACTGGTGGACTAGGTTCGCCTACACTGCTGTACCTTGCCGCCGCTGGTATTGGACGAATTGGGTTAGTAGACTTTGATGTTGTCGATAGCTCTAACCTCCAACGCCAGGTGATTCATGGTACTTCTTGGGTAGGCAAGCCCAAAATTGAGTCAGCGAAAAACCGCATTCTCGAAATTAACCCCTACTGTCAGATCGATCTCTATGAAGATCTCCTGTGTTCAGAGAATGCGTTGGAAATCATGAAACCATACGACATCGTCGTGGACGGTACGGATAACTTCCCAACCCGTTACTTAGTCAATGATGCTTGTGTGCTGCTCGGCAAACCGAACGTCTACGGCTCAATTTTCGGCTTTGAAGGTCAGGCTACTGTATTTAACTACGAAGGTGGTCCTAACTATCGCGACCTCTATCCCGAACCCCCACCACCGGGCATGGTTCCATCCTGCGCGGAAGGCGGTGTTTTGGGCATTTTACCAGGGATTATTGGAGTCATCCAGGCAACAGAAACCGTTAAAATCATCCTCGGCAAAGGCACTACGCTCAACGGGCGCTTGTTGCTGTATAACGCCTTAGAGATGAAGTTCCGCGAATTGAAGCTACGCCCAAATCCAGAGCGACCCGTTATTGAGGAGCTGATAGATTATGATCAATTCTGCGGAGTTACTCAAGCGAAAGCAGAAGAGGAAAAACGGCACCAAGAAATGCAAGAGATGACTGTGCAGGAACTCAAGCAGCTTTTGGATAGTGGTGCGAAGGATTTTGTACTGCTAGATGTCCGCAATCCTAGTGAGTACGAGATTGCTCAGATTCCTGGAGCCGTTCTTTTACCTTTATCAGAGATTGAGAATGGTCAGGGTGTTGAGAAAGTCCAGCAAATGCTTAACAGCCATCGCTTGATTGCTCATTGCAAATCTGGTATGCGCTCCGCAAAAGCATTAGGGATTTTGAAAGAGGCTGGCATTGAAGGTACCAATGTCAAAGGTGGAATCTTGGCTTGGAGCAAAGAAATCGATCCATCTGTGCCTCAGTATTAAAGCGTCCAGTACTAAAAGCTCTCAATTATTGTAGAAGCGTGACTGAACGCATTTGTAAGGAGTTTTGAGTTGAAAAACCCTGGCTCACCCCTTACTCCATCTTCTAGTGGAAGCTTCTCCCCCCTTGCCCCAAATGGGGCAGGGGTTTTGTGGTTGCAAGTGTCTGCTTTGGCTGGTGTACAAGGGGCAATTACTCTGACTTGGATTATTTACCGCTTGTACCTACCCCAGTTATTAGCTCTGTTTGGCTTTCCTGGAGTGTTAGCGGCGAGTTTGCTAGTGGTCGAAAACCTGCTGGGGGCAGTGATGGAACCCTTGATGGGTGGCTTATCTGACCAAGCCAAGCGTTGGATGGGAACACGCTTTCCGTTTATCAGTGGGGGGGTTATTCTTTCGTCAACCCTGTTTATTGCCATCCCCGCCATTGTCGTCTTTGGCAATCCCACTAGTGC
>JBFLZA010001079.1:0-1998 GCA_040756535.1 Cyanobacteriota bacterium | reverse complement strand
TCAACCACCAAATCGACTTTGGCCGTTTCTTCCGTGACAGGATGTTCCACCTGCAAGCGGGTATTTACTTCTAAAAATGAAAGCTTTCCATCACGGCTTAGCAAATATTCAACGGTACCCGCACCGACATAGTTGGCTGCCTGACAGATATTTTTGGCTGAAGTTAAAATTTCTTCATAAATTGCATCGCTGATAAAAGGCGCTGGGGCTTCTTCAACCAACTTCTGATTACGACGCTGTAGCGAACAATCACGTGTACCTAAAACCACTACATTGCCATGTTGATCGGCAATCACTTGCGCTTCGACATGGCGAGGCTGATCTAAGTATTGCTCAACAAAACACTCACCGCGGCCAAAGGCAGCTTGCGCTTCACGTACAGCCGAATCATACAGCTCTTTTACATCTTCCAGTTTCCAAACGACTTTTAAACCGCGACCACCACCGCCAAACGCGGCTTTAATCGCAATAGGTAAACCAAACTGCTTTGCAAACTCGAGGGCTTCATCAGCATTATGTAAGGGGTCTTGTGTGCCTTGAACTAAAGGTGCACCCACTGAAGCAGCTATCTTACGTGCTTCAATTTTATCACCCAATTTTTCAATGGCGCTTGGCGATGGCCCTACCCACTTTAAGCCTGCATCAATTACGGCCTGTGCAAATTCAGCACGTTCAGATAAAAAGCCATAACCCGGATGCACCATGGTCGCTTTGGATTTTTTAGCAACCTCAAGAATGGCTGGAATATTCAAATAAGTTTCACGTGCAGTTGCACCCGCCAAACCCCATGCTTCATCCGCCAGTTCGACATGCATACTGTCCATATCGTCATCAGCATATAAAGCAACCGATGAAATACCCATATCACGGCAAGCATGAATAATACGAACGGCAATTTCACCACGGTTTGCAATTAATAATTTTTCAGTAGTCATCATTCATTCTCAAAATCTGTAAATTCGGTCATTTTTTTAAATTTGATTTGGCAATCTGCTGGAATCTGTGCCACCAAGTCCCAATGGTGCTTCGCCACAGCCGCAATCACGGGGTAGCCACCAGTTAAAGGATGGTCATTCATAAACAGTACAGGTTGACCGTTTGGCGGAATCTGCAAGGCACCAATACAAGTTCCTTCACTTTCCAACTCATGAGTAATTTTGCGCTGCAACGGCTGCTCACCTGAAAGCCTCAGTCCAACCCGATTACTTTCATTGGTCACAAGCCAAGCTTGCTGACATAAGCGCTCAATGCTCTCTACTTCGAACCAATCCGTTCGCGGTCCCATTACAATGTCGAGCTCAACCACATCGCCGACTTTGGGCAAGTGTAACTTCGCAATTTCGGTATTACTGATATTTGAAACTTCAACCTGTCCTTGATTAACCGTATCCCCCATTTTTAGAGGTTCTGGTCCTAATACAGCCAAACTATCAAATGAGGCGCTATTCAGCACAGGCTGTACGTCGATACCACCACGAATCGCCAGATAATTTCTTAGCCCTGCCGTCGGTGCTTGAATCTGAAATTCATCACCTTCATCAAGGGCAATCGCTTGATAACTCTCAAAGTCAGCCTTTTGGTCATCACTAAATTTCACGTGGATGTTTGAAATTGCTCCCGTAACCGCAATGACTGCGGACTGATGCATTTTGGCTTTCAAACCACCATTTAAAATTTCAATCACAGGCGTCGGAGTTGGGTTACCGACAATTCGATTTGCACTGTGCATCGCCGATACATCCATCGCCCCTGCAACACCAACCCCAATCTTGGTCTGGTTAAAACGCCCTTCATCTTGGATCAGCATCTGTAAACTCGGTGCTGTTACCGTAAACAAAGGCATGGATTGTTTAGGTTCAACTGTACGAGTGACTTGCTGTGGTACGCTAACCGTGGTCGGTTGATGTGTGACATCTTCAAAATGTACTGTCATCCCCGGTAACAGTAGCGCTGGATTTTTACGTTCCAAATCCCACATTTTTTCAGCAGTCGTACCGA
>JBFLZA010001078.1:0-2000 GCA_040756535.1 Cyanobacteriota bacterium | reverse complement strand
CTGACCCGACCGTTGGCAACTGCAAAGACACTCTAGCGCTTTCCCTCCGAGAGAAACCTTTATTTTCCCCGACACAAACAGCGCTGGAAACCAAAGGTTCTTGTCAGATAGCTGATGCGCCCTTCCACGAACGCTGGATTTTTATAGAGACACGCTATTTTTTTACAAGTAGAGTTTATCTCTACTCGGCTGTAGAGCGTCGGTCAGTCCGTTGTCAAATTCCAGCCGACTGGAATTTGACAACGTATCAAAATAACCTAATATAATCCGTGTCCTGGTAACAGGATACGCAAAACACTGAGAAAACTTGAGGAATACATAGGAAAATTATTGAGCCATAGCTCTTATCAGCTATAACTCTTACCAAGCCAATGACTGGGGAAATTCTTCTACGGCATTCTACAAGACTAAAACAAACTAAAATTGAGCTTGGCTGAGTCCTGATAGATTGTTACCTCAAAATTAGCTATAGAAGCTGATTTTTGGAAAAATACTTTATATTCTCCTTGAACCTATTAAGAAGTGCGATGCTCCCCCTTCACTATGGAGATCAGCCTTTCTCCTCCATTTTCCCCAGATACCGAGTGCGTAGTTTCCCGTTCATCCAATAGCAGAGATTACTTATAAAGTCCATACAGAAATTTGCCCTCCGTGAAGTTCTAATCACTTTTTAACGACAGCCAGTCCCAGTCCCGTGCCAACAATATTTCCAACGTTTTTGCTGCGATAGAAAGGCTCATACAGCGCCTGTATGTCTTCTTGTAATGCCAATACCTTCATCTTTGACCTGAAATGGAATTCTGCCAATAAGCTTCTATCGCGAGAGCCAACAACTGACTTATGCTTGCTCAAGCCACCAATGGCTGGCTACCCTTTCCACTCATCCGGCGATAACTTTTCACAAGATCGAGCTATTTTTCACAAGAACAGACAAGACGGCGACAGCTTGAGTTTTGTAAAGTCTAATTTATCCAGTCAGCCAGGGGTCAAAACCCCACACAAAGCGACGCGCAACAGCATCCCTTTAGCTACTCATCATGACATACTACCCCACCCGGATTGACGTTCCTCCAGAGGTTCAGGTTGAGGTGATTGATTTGCTCAATCAAACTCTGGCAACCAGCCTTGACCTCAAAACCCAGGTGAAGCAGGCACACTGGGATGTCAAAGGTATGCAATTTTACCAATTGCATCAACTGTTTGATGAAATTGCCACACAACTGGATGAATACATTGACGCACTTGCACAACGGGTTACAGCCTTAGGAGGTGTAGCAATGGGAACTGCCCGGACTGCGGCTAGTCAGTCGGCAATTCCTGAATATCCATTCGACAATCTAGATGGGAAAGACCATATAACCGCTTTGGCACAGCGGATGGCTCCCTACGCCAAGGCAGTACGAGTGGCAATTGACCAAGCCTTCGGGCTAGGAGATTTGGATACCGTTGACCTCTACACAGAGATTTCACGCAAGGTTGATAAGTACCTATGGTTTCTAGAGGCACACTTGCAAGCTGAAAGCCAGCCTTTGAAAATACATACCTCATGAAGTGAGAGAACGCACTCCAAAATGACTACTAGGAATAATTCTGCGTTACTACCACCAGGCAAAGAGTTCAACCTGTGGTGGGATAACATTCTAGTCACCTTCAAAGTTACCAGTGAAGAAACTGATGGTGCCTTTGCGATTGTGGAAGAGGTAGTTCCTCCCAACTATGCAACTCCATTGCATGTTCATAGTCGGGAAGATGAGCGAGTCTATGTCGTTTCTGGAAACTTGATGTTTCAGGTGGGTGACGAGATTTTTCTGGCAACCACGGGTGCCTTTATAAATATGCCCAGAGGGCTTGTTCACAATTACAAAAACGTAGACAATGTGGATGCAGTACTGCTAATAACTTTCTCACCCGCAGGCATTGAAGATATGTTCTGCGAGATGGGTCGTTCAGTCATCGATGTATCCAAAATGCCACCCAATTTAACGCCTCTTGAGATAGAA
>JBFLZA010001077.1:0-2010 GCA_040756535.1 Cyanobacteriota bacterium | reverse complement strand
AACCTCGGCATTACGAGGTCGTTCCGCAGGATCATCAGAGACACAGGCTTCGATAATCTCAAGAACACTAGATGGGACATCCAACGTCTTAAGCGCCTTAGCAATGTCATTGTAATCCCCTAAGTCAATCGCTGTCAGGCATCTAAGCACAATGACGCCCCACCCAAATACATCGCGGGTATAGGTGTAATCACCCCTGTCATGTTCTGGTGGGGTGTATGGGCGTGAAGTAAATTCGGCAAGTGTGACTTTAGGTTCAAAATATTTTTTGAGCTTAGATATACCGAAATCAGCCAGTTTAATCTGATTGTCACCTGCAATCAAAACATTGCTGGGTTTCAGGTCACGATGGATGCAGCTGCGCTCGTGGGAAAAAGCCAAGGCTTCTAGAATTGGCAACCCAATGACTGACCAAAAATCATCCCAACCATCAGGAGGTGACTCGGCGAGTAGTTCCAGTAGCTGCCGCTCCACCCAGGGCATGACTAGAAAATAATGCTCAGTTTCAGGGTCTATTCCTGAATCTAGCAGTTCAACAATGCAAGGATGCTTTAGCTCCTGAAGTGCTAGAGTTTCGCGTCGGAAGGATTCTGCCAAAATCTCTTCTTCAATGCGCCCATGCTTGAAGACTTTAACGGCAACCCGTTTGAAATTGTCTCGTAAATCGACAGCCTGATAAACATCAGCCATTCCACCCGAATGAGGAGGTTCTGAAAGAACGTAACGACCATTAATGGTTAAGACCGATGGATTGGGCATTCTGTCTGTCTTTACGCGAAAGGGTTAGCCATACCAGCAAGAACCAGCCGTCAACTCCAGCATATCCAAGTCGGCCTGCTTAAGGGCACGTCGTTCCGGTCGTGCTTGTCTCGATGACTCACACGGCTGCGTCTCCAAAGTACTCCCTTTTTTTGAGTACCCGTCGCAGGTGGTAGAGAATCAACTTTACTTGCCGTTCTCATGTGGATGCTCAGAACGTTTATTTCTTAGTGTTCCCACTTACAGAGTCAATGAGTCACTGCATCTCCATGTTCAAGTTGATTTCCAAATAGATACGGTAGAGCAATGAAATTGCCTCGGTTTTTGTGCGGCTCCGACTCCTCTAAGCCTTGCTGCCAGTTGGGAGTTATAGCGTTTTTTTTCCTTCGGCTTCCTAGTCGCTGCAAGGCTCGGTGCCTCGTCGGCACACTAACTTGAGTACCACTTTGTTGTGCCCAGCCCTCACACAACTCCTCTAGTAGGGCATCTGGTCGCTGGTTCACTAACCCTCTTCTGTCACTTTGGGAAAATTCGACGAATTTACGTTGTTACAGCCCACGAGAAATCAAGGTTTCACCCCAGTTTGACAGAAGAGGGCTAAGTTCAGCAGCGCTGCTAACTCAGCGTCGGCAATCTTCGGCGCTACAGTCGCCCCACGGGGTTTCGACTCCACCTGCCCAGGAGAGACGGTAGCGCGGATCACCCGTTGCACAAAGCTCAGGCTTACCTTGAATCGCTCGGTTAGCTGGCGCTGTGAGCCTTCTTTAGCTTTCCCAGCGGCAATCACTCGCATTCGTAAATCTTTGGAATAGGCGACTGGCATCTCCACTAGCTCACACCTGCACAGTGCTTCTAGTTTAGTCGCTTTACCGTCCAATCACCTGAAAATTGCTGTATTAGAGTTGGAGAGGTACGACCGCAACCGATGGCAATCATTATCAGAATGCCCAAATTGCGGGCGAAGTTCAAAATTACGGCTTTCGGGACAGATACACATTGTCAACAGCATTTTATGACGTTTGCCCAAATGCCAAAGTATCAAAAGGCTTTTAGTATGCTCGTGGCTTCTGAGCGGGGGAAGTTGAGCGAATAGTGCGGAAGCTTTCGCATCACTCTTGTAGATTTACTAGAACCGTATACTGACTAATTCCCGATGTGTAGAAAAGCCTTCTCAATAAACGGGCTTCAGAACCACAGTCTTAAGACAGCCAATATCCCGCACTTTTGACAGACTCTTCGTATATCAGCATC
>JBFLZA010001076.1:0-2011 GCA_040756535.1 Cyanobacteriota bacterium | reverse complement strand
TTGAGCACTGTTGGTCATGGCTCAAGAGCCGGATTCGTAAGTGCTTAGACGAATTTGATACGTTACGAGAGGCAATGGAGCATACCCTTAAGGCAGCGTCCTAACCTTACTGGCGACGGCTATATCTTCTGGTTGGGGAGGTTATCTTGTCAGGCGCGATCGCACTGAATAAGCAAAAAGCGATCGCCCAAACAGCAGTTACAGCAGCAGATTGAAGCGTGGCAAGCTTTACGGGAAAAGTTGGGAGGGAATCAATGAGCAATTCAAAGAGCGCGATAGCTACTCTACCCTTCGGGAACCCCTTCGGGGAACGAGAACGCTACGCGAACGCTTCACGCTTCTCCTGATGACAAGGTATGAGCAGCATCAGCTGAGGTTGTTGGTCGTTGTGTCTCAGGTGTGGGACGAGGGTTTAGATTCCGGCGTTGTGGGAGGATGAGTGTTGTTATCAGTGTCAGTTGCTTTTTGTGGGAATGACCGTCTACCAGAAAGCTATCTGATCGAAGTATTTTCATGGGTAAAATTGAATAAAATGATTAATACTAATGTCTAGACGAGATGATTTACATTTTTCTCTACGTCGTACCCTAGAAAAGGATGGTTGGACAATTACTGATGATCCCCTAGTTTTGCTGTTGGAGAGAACATTGCTAAAAGCCGATCTTGGAGCCGAAAAGTTTTTTAGCGCAGAGAAAGAAAACTGTAAAATTGCAGTTGAAGTAAAAGACTTTGATACTCCTTCGGTGATTAGTGAACTAGAAAAAACGATGGGCCAGCTTCAGCTTTATCAGTGGGCTTTAGAAGAACAAGAACCAGATCGTCAGCTTTTTTTGGCGGTGAGCCAGTCTGTCTACTTAAAGCATTTTCAAAAACCAATTTTTCAGATGGTCATTAGACGGAATAAAATCAATCTACTGATTTATGAGCCTATAGATGAGGTCATTATCCAATGGAACACTCACTAACCTATCCTGAAATTTTGACACAAGTATTACGGAAGGCATCAGCTGCACAACCCCGATTACAGACAATTCAAATTCATGCCGTGTGCGATACTGAGTCAGGGCAGTTTCTAATTATTGCAACAGGTTGGGAAAAAAGTGTTTGGCTTAATACAATCTTGTTCCATGCGCGGCTCGTCGATGGCAAGGTTGTTATTGAGGATGATAATTTTGAGGAGGGACTGACTGAAGCATTAATTACAGCAGGAATTGCAGCAGAGGATATCGTGACGGGGCTTTCTCAGGAACAGCGACAGATGAGTCTACATCGTTAAGCACTCACATTCTTACTGTTTGCAACCATCCGAATAATTAGGATGAGAAACAAGGTTGAGACGTGAGAAGCGATGCGATCGCACTCATGAAGCAAAAGGCGATCGCATCCAGTAGTTACAGCAGATTGAGCGTGGCAAGCGATGTGGTCAAAGTTGGGAGGGAGTGAATGAGCGATTGTCTCACGCCGAGTTACCCTGTCAGAGAATAGAATCGCAGTTTAAGTCAAGGGCAAGGTATGAGCAGCCTGTCGTTTCTCGGAATGCAAAGTGCTTCGTTCATTACGGCACCATCCGTGGACAAAAATCACGTTTCCTAGAGAAAGGGTTTATCACAACTAGCGATTTCGATTAAGTCATTGAAGTTGCTCACTATCTTTGTTTTCTCATTAGCTTCAGGTATTCTGTACGAACGTATGAATCATTTGGATGTTTTTGGAACCAAATATCAGCCTGATTAATTGCTGTTTGCTGCTGTTGTGATCTTCCCTCTTGGTTAATTAATTTGAGATATTCCCAAAAAACGTAGGAATCACAGTTAGTTCCATCCTCTTCCAACCATAAAGTCATCTTAGAAATTGCCTCTTGAGAGTGTTCTGGCTTCCCCTTTTCCCTTACTAATGCAAGGTACTGCGTGAGAACATATGATTCATCTGGATGTTCTGATAGCCAAGTAGAAGACTGAACAATTGCCTCATGACATTGCTCTTTTGGTATGCATGAGTTTCTAATCAGCTT
>JBFLZA010001075.1:0-2012 GCA_040756535.1 Cyanobacteriota bacterium | reverse complement strand
TTGGGATATTTTAGCTTACAAGCAGTTTATGATTCATTAACGAACTTACAGATAAAATCAGCAGTTGTCGCTAAACCTACTGGGCCTGTAGTTTCTCCAGTTGAATCTGTAATTGTTAAAGAACAGGGAATTTTAGACGAGTTTTACGTTTATGAGGGTATGAATGTAAAGCCCGGACAGCCCTTATTCAGCATCAAAAATGATGAGTTAGCGGAAAGAGATATAGATGCTCTGAATCGGGAGATTCAGTCGAGTCGGGTAGAGTTAGCTGAAGCTCAGGCTAATCTAAGGAAAGCTGAATTACTCAACCAACAAGAGATTGAAAAGCAGCAATCTTATCAAAAAATTAGTCAAACTGAACTTGATTCTGCTCGTGCCGAAGTTGCAGCCCAAACCGAACAACGTCAAATAGCAAAAAATGATTTAGAAAGATTTGCCAGCCTCGTTCAAGAAGGAGCCGTGAGCCAACAAGCATTTGAATCTACTAAATCTAGGTTTGCTGATGCAGAAGCTAAGCTGAGAAAAGCCCAATCTCAATATACAGTTGCTCAAATTTCAGTTGAATCTGCACAAAAGGGAAACTTTTACGATGGCGATAACCTAATTAGTGACTTACCCCGCTTTACAGCTGAAGTTGAAAAACAACGTCAACTTGTGGAGATAGCATCACAAAAAGTTCGTGCTTCAGAACAATTGCTAAATCAACGAGTGCAAGAACTGCAAATCTCTCAACCTCAACGCCAATATCTGCTACAGCCTTCGCAAGATGAAACCTTATTTTCTCGTAATTCTTTCTCTGTAGTGTATAAAGCTCCAATTCCAGGGTCAGTCGTGAGAGTAACTAAGGCATCGGGTAATCCAGTGAGACCCCGCGAAACAGTCATGGTATTGCAACGAGAACAAGTACCGCCCACTATTGATGCTTATTTAACCAAAGATCAAGCCGAGCAAATTAGCATTGGCAAACCTGCTACAGTTCTCATTCCTACTATCAATGAAGAGTATCAAGCTCATATTACTAAGATTGACCCAGCCACTTCAGCACCCAATTTAATTGGAATCACGCAAACCGAAGATTCAAATAGTAAGTCGGTCTATGTACAATTAACCCTTAATAACCTATCCCCCGAAGACAATAATCAACTGATTGCAGCTAGCGGAATGCCTGTAATTCTCAGCATTCCTAAACAGACAAATTTATTTAATCGATTAGCCTTTTGGCTCAAGTAGTTCGCCCACTTTTTAGTATGCGTCAACTCTGTATCGCCATATTATCAATTGCACTCTTGTGTTCTGGATGTAAATTAACTTCAACCACCTCATCACAGCCGAAAGAGGTAATTAAGGGTCGTGTTGTTAGCCTGGATGGAAAGCCTGTCATTGGAGCATTAGTCACAATATCATCTGGGCAAACCAAGACTGACTCAAATGGTTGGTTCCAGCTTGCACTCGCACAAGCTGATCCGCAATGGGTCACAGTTAAACATACTAGCTTTATTTCACGGACGAGAGCAGCAGACCCTAGTGCACCCGTGCTTATACGCTTAACGCCTAATGATGGTCAAACCATTGCCCTGCATTTTACCGGGGATGTCATGTTGGGACGCCGCTTCTACGATCCCAATGAAGATGGCAACACCCGTGATGGTCTACTACAGCCCAACAGCGGAATTGATGAACACAAGGCACTATTTCAATATGTTCAGCCCCTCTTGGAGAACGCAGACCTCACTATCAGTAATCTGGAATCTCCCCTGACTAGCCAGCCTTATCTTAACCCTAAGCTCCGCCGCCCTCCACACTTCCATCAGACTAAAGACTATGTCTTTGCCAGTGCCCCTATGGCTGCTCAAGCTTTACGTCATGTTGGTATCGATGTGATTGGTCTTGCTAATAACCATCTCTATGATGTGCTAGAGCAGGGAATTCAGGATACACAAGAGGCTCTTAACCAAGCAGGTTTCCAATCGGGGGCAGGGTATTTTGGTGCCGGTTCAACTGAGCAGCAAGCT
>JBFLZA010001074.1:0-2017 GCA_040756535.1 Cyanobacteriota bacterium | reverse complement strand
CGGCCAACTGCTCGAGAGACCAAGCCACCCAAGCGGACATTTTATCGGGTTGGAGTTTGCCTTCAAAGTGTTCGAGGATAGAAGCGATCGCCGCTTGGTCGTCTTTCCAGATTCTCAGGCTCGTGCGTTGCGATCGCCGCCGTTCTGCTGTTTGAGTGTCATCCCCCCTATCCTGAAACGGAGCAATCGGCTGAATACCCCCCAAACCCAGCTTAATGCCCTTGCGCTTGCCTGCATACTGAGCAATGACCGAGTCTGCAATCTCAAAATCTGCGTAGTGACGAGAAGCGGCCAGCGATCGCCTGAGTTCTGGATTGTGTTCATCCAGCACCGCATAATGGCCTTGAATCGCGGCTCTAAACTCCACTGGGTCTACACGAGGCGGACAATACCAGAAGGTGGCGATCGTAGCATAGACCGCGCGGAACAGATGAGTGTAGAGGTTGCCTCCGGCTCTAGGAGGGACGAGGTCCGAGAAGTGGCGATCGCACGCCGCAGCCACAGCAGGACCAAAGCGAGCATTGACCTCTTTGGCTGGTAGCTCCAGCGCCTCCGGCAACTCCCGTCTAATCTTGGCTAAAGCCTTGCACACCTTCTCCGAGGTGGTCAGCGTCGGAATCTCAAAACTGAGCGTTTGCGTTTCTCCCCCACGTTTGAGTGCCCCAGTAAAGACCACACTCCAGCGCGTCTTCGGTTCAAACTTAGCCGTCGAGAGCAGCTCACTCGAGCGTCTACCTGTTAGTACCGCCAGAGCCGCAGCCACCTCTGACCACTCTGGTGACTCCAGCAAGCGAACAGCGGTGGCGACGATGCCATCAGGATTGTGCAATGGCTTGACATCTTCATTGCGTTCTGAGACCGATCGCTGCTTCTCATCATTGAGCTGAGTGTATTCCTCAGTCGAGAACTTGATATGGTCAAGCGAGAAATGGTCCTCCCCCAATTGGTCTTTAATCGCCCTACGAGTTTGGTCCATCAAACTCTGCTGTTGGTTGAGAGCTAGAGCCCCGCGATCGGACCACTCTTGCCGCATGCGAGTCACCAGTTGTTGAGCCTTCGCCCTGCCCTGAGGAGAATCAGATAGCTGAGCGATCGCCGGGAGATAGTCATTGTCGATCAAGTCAGAGAGCCAAGCACGTTTACCCATATCCGTTCTCCAAATTGCATTGCTTGTTAGTTGAATGAGATGGAAAGGAGACAGACACCATCTCCTACAGAGCGCTCAGAAGTGATGACAGAAGACTCGTCTATCAGGAGCACAGAGAGCCAGGAACCTTAAGAGAGAACCTTGCCCTACCACAGCTGCGATCGCCTGCTCAAGGAGTAACTGTGGGCTAGTAGGGAGACAGAGGAACCTAAAGCCAGCGATCGCCTGTTCAGTAGTAGATGATTGCTTAATGGAAAAGGAGAAGAGATTGAAGTTTGCGATCGCCTGTTTAGTCGTTAGTAACTGCCCAGGAAAAAGAGAGAAACTTGTAGAGTGTGCGATCGCCTGTTGAAAGGTCAAATGCTGACTCTCGGAACAATAGAAGAGACTGAGATTAGCGATCGCTTGTTTAGTAGCGAGTAGTTGTCTAGGAGAAAGAGAGAAGCTAGTAAAGCGTGCGATCGCCTGCTGAAAGGATAAGTGCTGGTTTCTAGGAAGATAGAAGAGCCTGAAGATAGCGATCGCCAGCTCAACCAAAGCAACCAATAAAGAGGCAAAAGGAGAGAAACTCACAGCAGATTTAGAGAGCGTGGGTCTTGATAGCATGGAACTACCTCTCATCGGTAGGGTATCCAATTCAATTAGTTGAAGTATCTACCTTTTTAGATTACATATTCATTCTATTCCAATCCATACTCAAAATCAATATTCAATCCATAGTTTATGCAACTCAAATTAATAAGTTAGGCGATCGGATGGGCGATCGGACTAAATAAGTTAAGTACTGCAAACCTAACTCTACAAACAATTTAGCTAACCTTACCAACACAAATTGACAGCCAACTCAATTGATTTGGATTGCTTATATGC
>JBFLZA010001073.1:0-2017 GCA_040756535.1 Cyanobacteriota bacterium | reverse complement strand
GAGCCAGCAAATGCAATCGTTTTTCCTTTCAAATCTTGAGCTTTCATTGATGTAATTTTCCTGTCGAGTAGCATCCCCTGCCAAACCCACTCACGCCTGAGCGTGCTTGTAAATAGATTGGTCAGCTGTTAACCGTCGTAATTAGGACTGGCGCATTGCACTGGCATTGTGCATTAATTTCTCACCCTGGAAAACGACAGAGCAAATATTGTATCCGGTTGGGTACTCAATAATTAGGTCAGTGCAAACAAAGTACTCAACCTTTGAGAAATCCCTCCATTAACCCAAGCAAGGTCTAAACTCGAAGCATGTATAGGGCATCTCCGAAGCAATGACATCCTCCCTTGGTGTAGTCTTAAGTCAGGTGTCATTGATATCATTTGACCAGGATGCACGGTTTTCAAGATGCGTTTATTTCCTACGGACGAGCAGATAGTAAAGCCTTTGCTACCCAACTCTATGCTCGACTCCTTGACAAAGGATTTAAGGTTTGGTTTGACCAGAATGACATTCCCTTGGGTGTTGATTATCAGAAGCAGATTGATGATGGACTGGAGAAGTCAGACAATTTTTTGTTCATCATTGCACCCCACTCGATTAACTCACCCTACTGTGGTCTAGAAATTGAACTAGCACTGCGACGCAAGAAACGGATTATTCCGCTGTTGCATGTGGAGCAAATTACCCAAGAAACCTGGCAACAACGCAATCCTGGTCGCCCCTTGAGTGAGTGGGAAGATTACAAGGCAAAAGGTAAGCACTCCAGCTATCCCAATATGCATCCAGTGATCAGCAAGATTAACTGGGTCTATATGCGTGAAGGCATTGATGACTTTGAGAAATCTTTTGCGGGATTGTTGGAGATTTTTGAACGCGATCGCGACTATGTGCATCAGCATACCTACTTGTTGGCAAAAGCACTGAAGTGGGAACAGAATCAAAAACAGTCTCGCTATCTGTTAGTTGGAGATGAACGGCTAAAAGCAGAGGCTTGGCTCAAATTTAGGTTTACAGATCAACAACCCCCCTGTGAACCAACCGATCTGCATTGCGAGTTCATTTGCGAAAGTATCAAAAACGCTGAAAACCTGATGACTCAGGTATTTCTCTCCTATGCGGACGAGGATAGAGCGTTCATGCACAAGGTTGCCAGAACTCTGATGCGAGAAGGGATGACTGTTTGGACAAACAGAACTGATATTAAAAGTGGGGCTGAGTATGGGGAGGTGATTGATCGGGGAATTGAACAGGCAGATAATATTGTTTATATAATGTCTCCAGCCTCCCTGAAATCTGCATACTGCGAGAAGGAACTGACTTATGCAAGGTCTTTGAATAAACGCATTATTCCGATAAAGCTTGAGGAGGTTGACCCAGAGCAGATTTTTTCAGAACTGCGTACCATCCAGTTCATCGAATGCCCACAAGACCAAGAAGAGTCGCAATATCAAGCTGATATTGCTAAGCTCATTCAGATTTTGCGAGAGGATGCTACCTACTACGAACAGCACAAGCTGGTGCTAACCAAGGCGTTGAAGTGGGAGCAGCAGAAACGCAATCCCAGTATTTTGCTGCGAGGCTTCGATCTCCGCCTTACAAAAGCTTGGCTAAAGGGAGCAAAAACGCGATCTGCCAAAGGCGGCAGCGCTTCGCTATCGCAACACCCACCCACACCCTTACAAGAAGAATTCATTGCAGAAAGTCTAAAACAACCCCCAGAAGCTGCCTTAGATGTTTTTATCTCCTACTCCCGTGCAGATTCTGATTTCGTCCGCAAACTCAACAACGGACTGCAAATTCAGAACAAAACAACCTGGTTCGACCAGGAGAGTATTGCCTCAGGCGAAGACTTTCAGCGGGAAATTTATAAGGGAATTGAAAGCTGCAATAACTTTTTGTTCATTATTTCCCCCAATTCGATCAAGTCGCCCTACTGCGCTGATGAGGTGGAATATGCCAAGAAGCTGAACAAGCGGATTGTCACAGTGCTGTACCAGAAAGTAGACCCAGCTGAACT
>JBFLZA010001072.1:0-2019 GCA_040756535.1 Cyanobacteriota bacterium | reverse complement strand
GCCTTTAGGAGTGCAAATCATCGCCGCACCTTACAACGAGACGCTAATTCTCCGGGTGGCGGCGGTACTGGAGGCACAGGGTATCATTTCAGCGCCTGTCGCGAATGGCGATCGCGCTTAGCCCATACATCTCGGTTAACGATATTCAGTTTTTGGAGATCCCCCCTTACTTCCCTTAAAAAGAGGAACATAGCCCCCTTTTTTTAACCCACATTCCGCACCCTAAACTGTCACATCCTCGGAATTGTGATTGCTTATCTAGCTGGCAAGGCAAGTTAGTCAACAATTAGCTTAACCCTCAAGAGTATTCGGAATAAATTGGTATTTTAGAGAAGTCAACTCAGGAACTCTTCCTAAATGAGAATTTTCTTTCGATGGCTGGCTTAGCGCTAACTTCCTGGCAAGTCAGGTAACGCTTTAAAAATCAAGGTTAATTGTGTTTAATCCATCAAAATTGACAAAATCTCTCTCACAAAAGTAAATAGTAGTAACGACAGCTATCCGGGAAAAACCGAAGTATCCATAATCGTTCATCCGTCAGATTAGAGATTTGCTTCACGCCGTTGACAATTAGTAAATGTACGGCTTGGAAACATTGAAATATCCAACGTAACGTCGGACAGAACGTCAACTTACCTAACTGATTTTTTATTCCTGAGTGCGCTTGCTGCAAAGCTTGACGCATCTGCCGTTGACCCAGAGTGTAAATCAACAAACACAATCCCATTAGCATTGCCATTGCTTCCACTCTTTCGGGAGACTTAAGGAACACACTATCGGTAAAAAATAACGGGTCTTTGAGAAAGCCAAAGCCTCGTTCCGCTGATTGTTGAGCCTTGTACTCCTCTAACATCTCGTCCAAACTCAATTGTTGAATATCTAAAACATTAGTTGCTAGCACAAACCGTCCAGCACGCCGCTTTTCTTGCTCAATTACGCTCTTATCTTGTTCTAGGCTAGCTCGAATTCGATAGGTAATCTTCCCACTTGCCCCTGGTATGGATTCTTTTTTGCTCAAGTCCACAGGGAATTCTACAGCTTGGATATCAGTTAACCTGTGATACTTTAGTTTCTTCCCAAATCGTTGGGCTACCTCAATTGCCGCCAGTGGACAAGTAAATTCATCTTTACATAATCCTTGTAACTTCTTTTGTGCTTCTTTTTGGGACTTAGAGACAAATTGTTCTAGCTTGCCAAAGTCGGCTTGCCGCCGTGCTTCGCTTTCTACCACTAACCACCTTTGTTCTATTCCGCCATAATTGCTTTTGTGTTGGGCATAGCGGTAGCCTTGTCTTGTGCTGTTGCTCAACTGCTCATCTGGGAGTTGAGATACGAGTTCTTTGGCTTCTTTTATTGTTAAAGGTACCCGACAAAGCCATTTCAATTTTTTCATCACCACTAAGTTCGGAGCGCTGTATAAAGCGCTATCAGCCACCATAAGACTATCTAGAGTCAACTGTTTCTTAAACTCACATAAGATTTGAGCAAACACTGCATTACCCTGCTTCGTTGCCATCCGCTACTCTCAAGAATAAGGGGACATCCCCATCTCCACTACAAATCAAGTCTAAAATGAACTGTTTGAGGTCAGGTCTATGGTCACGCGAGTAACCGTAAGTAATCTCTATGGGATTAGGGACTATTGTCTCCCCAGCCTCTGACCCCCTTATATCATCCGGATTAAACTCTCCACTCATCAAAGCAACTTTTGGGAGCTTATTCTCATACTTCCCATGCACATGAAATGAGGATGAGTCTAGATGACTACTCTTGGTTGATACTCCATATTTTTTCGCCGCTGCCAAGGCAACTAATGTGAACACTTGCGACAGTCCCTTTGTGTAGAGTTTGTCCATGACTCTTCCCAAACGGTCATCATTAAGATGCTCTGCTTTGACTCCCTCTCCAATTAACGCTCTTTTGTCACTCTAGGCGGAGGAAAAGTGGAAATCGGTGTGAGTGCTAGGGAGGGGAATAGCTCCAGGGAACCGATTCATAAAAGCAATTAATTGATTTAAG
>JBFLZA010001071.1:0-2019 GCA_040756535.1 Cyanobacteriota bacterium | reverse complement strand
AGCCGCCGGACTCGCTTTGGCTGTAGGTGCATTAGCTTTGGCAGGACTAGCCGCCGGACTTGCTTTGGCTGTAGGTGCACTAGCTTTGGCAGGACTAGCCGCCGGACTTGCTTTGGCTGCGGGAGCATTAGCTTTGGCAGGACTAGCCGCCGGACTTGCTGTTGCTGTAGCTGTTGGAACTGCTGCTTGGTTTTTTGCCTTGTTTGGGTTGGGTTTGGGGGTTGAGATCACCACCTCATTAGGCTCTTCTTGAGTACAACCTGTAATTCCTACAAGCAGCAGTAAAACGGCAATCGCCACAGCTTTGAAACGCATCATTTCTAACTCCTCAAAAAATTAGGGTATTAATTTTAGACGGTCTTGGTCTAAAAGAAGCACCACAGCAACAGCTACAACTAAAATTGTCAGCTTTAACAACAAGATAGTAAATGACAAAACTGACAACTGCATAAAATTGTTTGAGGAGAACCTGCCACTAAAGCTTGCGGCTACCAACAATCAAGCGGGACACTGGGAAGAAGGCAGGAGTCTCCAATCCAGAAGCCTCCAATCCAGAATATCCCCTTGCGTTTAGGACCCAATCACCTTTTGAGCATTCTGCTCAATGGTTTTAATCTGCTCGGAGACTTCATCCGGAGACAGCACAGGTTTGGCTGGAGGTTGGGCAGAAGGCCATGCGGTTTTTAGCTTTGTCATGCTTGCGGCGATCGCTTTATGGGCGTCTGGATGCTCTTTTGCCATCTGCTCAAAAATTTTGCCATAGAGGGTATCGGCGTAATTCACAAACCCTCGTGAGTCTTGATACTCAATCTCCGTGGTAATTTTGTCATTGGCGATCGCAGCCTTATACTCCGAATTTGCGGTATCGAGTAACTCGTTAATCACCTGCAACACAAACTTAGGCGATTGACGCTGTTGCTCTGGTATAGTCTCAATTGCCTGATCCACCGCTTGCATGGACTGATCAAAGTTCGTGGCGACTTTGGCACTTTTAGGATTCGATTTCACGAACTCGTGTAAACTAACCAAGGTATTTTTAAAGTCCGGGACTTTCCGCTCCTTGAGCTGGTCTTCCACATCAGCGTAAATTTCTTCAACTGGATGACCGACGTGGGGTTCAGCTTCTTTGGGTTGCTGGGCATCTAGCAGTTCTTTGGCGACTAGCAGATGTCCTTTCATCAAGCCTAGTTTGCTCATATAATCTACGTCTTTGGCTTCACCCGTGAGATTCTTGGCGCTCGTTGAATTGTGAGCGCTCGTTGAGCCATGAGTGGAATTGTCAGCAGGAGCTGGGGAAGAATTGGAGGTTACTTCAGATTGCGGTGACTGAGTGCAGCTGGACAGAACCACTAATAGCGCACTAGCAACGGCAGGGGCAAAGAAACGCACAGTAGACTTCATGTTAGTTCCAAAAATTTGTAAATCGTGATGAAAGCTTGGTCGCTTAATAAAAATGATTTGCAACACTTAGGATAGTTTTTTATTGTCCAGTTAGTAGAAATCTATGTCAACTAAGAAGCGAAAAAGTAACTAAACCTGGGCAATCACTTCAAAATTCCCCATGCAACCTGTCTCTGCGATCGCATCTTGGTGGGGATGAAACATATATTTACCCGTGAAGGGATAGGAAAATTCCAAAATGTGCCGTTCTGCCGTCCCCATCGTAATCACATCAGCTTCATAGGTAGGCGTCAAAGTCATCCCAGTGGGATAAACGCGGAAGAAGTTGGCATGAATGTGAAATGTAGCAGCAGCATCGAACTCAATCATATTGAGCAGATACAACCGCACCAGTTGGTTTTGGTAGATGGGAATCGGGTGATGCATGTAGTAGTTCGGCAACCCATTGAAGGCGTAGAGTTCATTTTTGTTGTCGTCGTTGATGTCAAAACCTCCCATAACCAGTACCATCTCATCAGCAGGCGGACGCCCCTTAGGAGGGTCAACGATAAACATTCCATACAGTCCTCTAGTGATGTGTCGCGTTACAGGCGAGGTGTGGCAGTGGTAGAGATGGAC
>JBFLZA010001070.1:0-2020 GCA_040756535.1 Cyanobacteriota bacterium | reverse complement strand
TGGCTGTTTATATGGCTATGGGTGGAGTTGCGATCGCTCTTATTTCCCTGGGAGTTTCCAGTAATGTTGCTTTAACTGTGAGTATCGTTCTAGTCGTCCTCAGCCTCGTGGTCAGTTTTCTGGCTTACAGGCAGCATCGAATCATCACAAACCGACCTGCAAAAAATTTCTACAGTCGAGTGCAAGGTGATGTCAAGTTCGCAGACTGGATTGCTCGATTTCTTGCTACTAAAGCTCCTCAGGAGTGGGAAGAATATCAAGATTGGTTGCATGATATTCTCTTGGCTCGTCGCCAATTACTTGATCGTGACGCTCCTCACTGGAAGGCAACCCTGGTGACATACTGGCGATTAGCCGGACTCTGCGTCACTGTTACCTCAATCAAGTTAAAAAGGATGGCTATTGCAGCAAGAAGACGGCTCTAAAGCGAATGACAGCTAACGAAACCTTCCTTGCCAGCTTTATTGCTGGAAGACATTGTACTCGCGCTAGTTTTCTGTTGTAGCCGTTCTGACCGATACTACTCTTAGTAAAGAATTGAAGCAAATAAGTAAGACACCCATTATGGCAGAGCTTCCTAAAACCCTTGAAGAAGCCGTCGCCCAAGCCAAAGAGGCTACTCAATCCGCGCTAAATGACGGTCGCACCCGATTGCAAGTAGAACTGATTTTTCCAGAAATCGCCCTCAAAGCACAGTCGATCGCACAGCAGTTTATTCCCATCTTTGAACAGTACGGTTCCGAGTTGAAAGTTCTCTTTCCTGATGCGGGGGCAGCAGCCCTTGCCCGTCGGGACTGGGGAGAGGTACCGTTTAGAATTAGCGACCTTGGATCGAGTCGGTCACCCATAGAGAGTAAAATTCAGTCAGAAGACCAAGCTTTCTTTGTGGTGTCCCCTTCAGCAGTGGAGGTTGCCCAAGTCGAAAAACTCTTTAATCTTGCAGACTCTCGCCCCTGCGTTTTGCTCAATCCACAAATGGAAGACCTTAAAGTGGTTGGCATTGGCTACGCAGCACGTCAACTCCGTGAGCGTTTCTTAAGCAACATTGAGTCGTGTTACTACCTCCAACCGATTGACA
This sequence comes from Cyanobacteriota bacterium, assembly GCA_040756535.1. Taxonomy (GTDB): domain Bacteria; phylum Cyanobacteriota; class Cyanobacteriia; order Cyanobacteriales; family Coleofasciculaceae; genus JBFLZA01. Next base: position 942 of record JBFLZA010001070.1, on the reverse strand, counting down.
CTGTTGCTATCCTGCATTCTTACCCCGGACTGTGGCAAGTCTGGTTAGAAGTTGATGAGGAGTATCAGCTCATTACTGAAGAACCTCAAAAACCCACAGGGGAAGCCCTTGATAAAATTCTTGCAAAAGCGACTGGTAGCAATGAAACTGGCGACGGCGAAACCACTCCATCCCCCACCAAAAAACCTGGATTATTCACCAATCTCCAGCGCTTCTTAAACGCCTTGAGCCGTTAAACCGCTCCTTCCAGAAACTAGCAACTCGTGCCTACAAAGCAATAGAAAAAGTTCTGTTCGGTCAACGAATCAAAGGGGAGTTTGAGGGGGTTGGCGGATGCCCCTTTGTTTAGACATGGGGAGGAAGCCAACCCCCGCACTCCGTGCCGCTTCGCTAACAAAGTCCGTTCGGTCTCCAACGGACAAATCCAGTATCTTTCAGGCTCGCCTCACTGAGTAATTCCTCGATTGGGACTGTGAGTTTTGTCTGCTTTGATGAAGAAACTCGCCAGTGCTACCTACCATAAAGAGTTTTGGAAAATTGCGGGATGGTAAAGCAGGGGGTTTCTGGCTCGCGAGTTGCCAGCGAGAGATTTAAGGAAATGCGATAATAGCAATTTAGACAGGAAATTCTGGTTGAGGGTGCAAAAACCAACCGTAAATCTTTCCTTGGCAACAACATCAGATGAATCCTTCGTGTGAGGAGAGCGAGGCAAACCTTGTCAACAGGGAAGCATCTCTCCAAGCTTTCTTCAATCTTTCCCCAGATTTATTGTGTGTCCGTGGCAGTGATGGGTATTTCAGGGAACTCAACTCAGTGTGGGAAAGTACTTTAGGCTGGACGTTGGATGAATTGCGATCGCGTCCCTGGCTAGACTTTGTCCATCCCGACGATGTTGCCTTCACCGTTGATATCGAGCGTCAATCTCATACCGCTAGAACCAGC
>JBFLZA010001069.1:0-2024 GCA_040756535.1 Cyanobacteriota bacterium | reverse complement strand
TCGTTGGATTCAACTGCGACTGAGTCGGCGGAGCGTCAACCCTCTAGTAGAACTCTTAACCATTGCTCACTTAACATACATTTACGTTCGTGAGAAGCCATCCGCTGTCCATCACTTTACAATTAAGTGCGTTCTGTACGGAACGATTGGTGCGAAGCTAAGTGGAACGAGAGCAGTTGTGAATGCTGTAACCGGATTGGGCTACATCTTTATTAGCACTGAGTGGAAGGCTCGAATTTTGCGACCTGTCATTCGCTTTCTGTATCGGCGGCTATTGACTGCCCGGAGAGTGCGCGTTGTCTTTCAAAATATGGATGACCTACAAGCTTTCGCAGAAGGAAAGCTGATTGTTCCCAACCAGACGGTACTAATCAAAAGCTCTGGTGTAGACGTGAAGCGCTTCTCACCACGCCCCAGCCATCCAGATGCTATACCCTCTCCAGTCGTCTTGTTCGCCTCTAGGCTGCTAGGTGACAAGGGAGTGATTGAATTCGTTCAAGCTGCTCGCATCCTGAAGACAAAAGGATACTGCGCGACGTTTCAAATAGCTGGTGCGCCAGATCCTGGAAATCCAACAGCAATCTCTGAAATGACGATAGAACTCTGGCGCAAGGAAGGGGCTGTTGATATTTTGGGACATACAGATAAAATTGAAAACCTTATTGCCCTGTCAACTATTGTCGTACTTCCTTCACACGGAGGAGAGGGCGTTCCTAAAATTTTGATAGAGGCTGGGGCAATGGGGAAACCACTTGTAGCAACTGATGTTCCTGGATGTCGAGATGTTGTCAATCATGGAGAAAATGGCTTTTTGGTTCCAGTTAAAAATGCTCGTATGCTGGCAAATGCCATTGAGATTCTGCTCAAAGACATAGAACTATGTCAAGTAATGGGAGCCGCCGGGAGACAGAAAGTTTTGCGTGAATTCGATGACCAGGATGTGGTAAGAAGGACGGCAAAAGTCTACGAAGTAATAGGAGTAAGGCTATCAAGCGATATGGCAGCAACTGAGCAATAGCCATTAATTTCTACTTCTTGGAGTTGGTTGAGCAGTGGTTGGTAACGGTAGCCTCACTCACCCGCAGCAAAGGCAAACTGATGAAGATTTTTCATCCCTAGCGCAATAGATAGCGTTTTTATGTTTAGCTAGCTCTGCCTTTATCTTGCTGCTAATCGAAATTATTCCTACGCGAATAGGGATTACTTTCTATCTAAGCACCCTGGCCTCAAGCTATCTAAACTCTAGGTGGAGGATCAGACAAGGAAAAGTTTACTGCTCAATTTGTCCAAATTATCCGTTACTGCAAATTTTGGTTTTTCAGGCACGCCGCCTAACCAAGTTCGTGAAATTTTTCGTGCAGATGGAATTCCGGAGCAGCGGGTACTTCTCTAACGGCGTGCGGTCGATCCATCACCTCAAAATAGCATTTTTAAAAATCACCCCCTGCCTAAAAAGTCAAGAGTGCTTGAAAGATTGTATGCTGGCTTATTTTGGAGCCTCTAGCCTATCGCCCAGTGTGATAGTCCTTAAAAGACTGGTAGTAGGAGTCTTCGGGATTGTGCAGGTGACACTCATCTGTAATCTGCTTCATCAAAGACCAAGAGAAGCGACATTCATGAATTGAGTCTCCCCACTTTTCCTGGATACTGCGATGGGCTAGTCGTAAGTTGTAAGAGGGAATTGCGGTGGAAATGTGATGGGGAATGTGAACGTTGATGTCGTGGCAGAGAAATTCTATCCAGCGCGGGTAATCGCAATGGACGGTTCCAAAGAGTTGCGCTTGAGCTTCATTCCACTGCTCGGCGGGGATGAAGGGAATTTCTGGTGCTGTGTGGTGAACCAGCGTAAAGGTACTCATCCAGAAGTGGTAAACCAGCCAGGGTAGAAGCCAAAATTTGACCAATCCCCAGATGCCGATTGTGGCAATTAATAAGGGGAAGGCTAGGCTGGCAAATACCAACACGACTAGCGCCGATAATTTCACCTTCTGGCGGTCTTTGCCTTTAAATTGCAACCAATTAAA
>JBFLZA010001068.1:0-2026 GCA_040756535.1 Cyanobacteriota bacterium | reverse complement strand
AATTGACTCCCAATTAGTACAGCGCTGGGAAGAGAAGTTGCGCGAACTGCCTGAAGTCGAGCAAGTAGCGGTCGTCATTCAAGAACAAGTCGAAAGTCTACCACCGTTGCATCTATCCGATTTGCTCCCAGATTGGAAAACTGCTTCTGTGAGTGAAGTCAACCAACCCATTGCAACGCCGATTACCAGAACTGGCGTACCACAACAGTCAGAAACCAAACGGCTAGCGATCAGTCATGGAGAACCCCTGCGGCTTCCAGAGGGATCTCCCACTACGCTCTCGCACACCTTGCAACGAGCTGCCCTGGAGTCGCCAAACAAAGGCATTGTTTACATCCAGTCAGATGGCTCTGAAGTTGTTCAATCCTATCCAGCTTTACTAAAAGAAGCCCAGCGAATTCTAGCCGGTTTAAGAAAGCTGGGACTCAAGCCTCAAGACAAAGTAATTTTCCAATTTGACCAAAATCAAGATTTCATTGCTGCCTTCTGGGGATGTATTTTGGGAGGCTTTATTCCTGTACCCATCGCCATTGCTCCCAGCTATTGTGAATCCAACAGCACGATCAACAAACTGTACCACGCTTGGCATATTTTGGAACGACCGATTGTCTTAACTAGCCAAAAATTAGCTGCTGCAATTTTTTCCCTGTCTAGTTTTTTGGGTTTGGAAGAATTTCGTGTTGAGACAGTTGAGGCGTTACGCTCATCCGAACCTGAGAGCAACTGGCATACCAGCCGGCCAGAGGATTTAGCTTTAATAATGCTGACTTCGGGAAGTACGGGGATGCCCAAAGGAGTCATGCTCACCGAACACAATCTGTTAAATAGATCGCTTGGTTCAATTCAAATGAACGGGTTTACTAACCAAGAGATTACTTTGAACTGGATGTCACTAGATCATGTTGCTGGTCTCATATACTCCCATATTCGTGATGTTTATTTATGCTGCCAGCAGATTCATGCTCCAACAGAAGTCGTTTTAAAAGAGTCTCTAAAATGGTTGGATTTGATAGAGCGTTTTCGAGTCACTGTTAGCTTTGCTCCCAACTTCGCTTACGGATTGGTTAACGACCAAGCTGAGATGATTAGCAAACGACAATGGGATTTATCCTCAATTCAATTTTTCTTGAATGGAGCAGAAGCCATCCATGCAAAAACAGCCAGGCGATTTTTGCAGTTGCTTGCACCCCATAAACTGTCCACTACAGTCATGCATCCTGCTTGGGGCATGGCGGAGACATCATCAGGCATTACTTACTCAAATAACTTCTCGTTGGACTCGACGACAGATGATGATTTGTTTGTGGAAGTAGGAGAACCCATTCCTGGTATTTCTCTCCGTATTGTTGATGACAACAACCAAGTTGTTGAGGAAAAGACAGCCGGTCGTCTTCAAGTTAAGGGACTTTCCGTTACGTCTGGTTATTACCAAAATCCCGAACTTAACCAAGAAGTTTTTACGGATGACGGTTGGTTTAACACCGGAGATTTAGGATTTCTCCATCAAGGGCGATTGACCCTGACAGGTCGTTCCAAAGATATCATTATTATCAATGGACTCAACTACTACAGCCATGAAATTGAAGCTGTCGTCGAAGAGGTGAAGGGAGTTGAAGTTTCTTATACCGCTGCTTGTGCGGTTCGGATTATGGGTAGCAATAGCGATCTCTTAGCAATCTTTTTTCACACTTCTCTTTCCGATTCTAATCGATTAACTTCCCTCCTCAAGGACATCCGAGCCAGCGTAGTCCGTAAGATTGGGGTCAATCCTACTTATCTCATTCCTGTTGAGAAAGAAGCGATTCCTAAGACTGAAATTGGGAAAATTCAGCGCTCGCAACTCAGCCAACGCTTTATCGCTGGAGAATTTGATAGCACTCTCAAACAACTTGACATTGCAGCCGGCAACGCTAATACACTTCCTGATTGGTTTTATCGCCCGTTTTGGCGTCCAAAAGTAGCAGCGTCCCTAGCGACTCAACCCATAACAGGTTCCTACCTAGTGTTCCTTGACCGGCTTAAACTA
>JBFLZA010001067.1:0-2026 GCA_040756535.1 Cyanobacteriota bacterium | reverse complement strand
ATGAATCAGCTTTTACTAACCGCATTAATTTTTATGATATATTCAAGGCGTTACGCGCATAAAGAGGAGTTGGCCAGGTGGAAAAGATAAAGATTTTATTTCTAGCAGCATCGTCTAAAGAAGTAAATCCAGGACAGGAGTATGAAGATATTAAAAGTATTGTATCAGATAACTTAAAGATTGAAAACATCCCTATTGTCAGTGATAAAAGCATTCCACGAGCAATCAATGACAAGGAGGCTCAAATTATCCATTTTTGTGGTCATGGATTGGAAAACGGCAGCTTCTTATTTGAATTGGAGGGTGAAGGCTCTAAAGGGAAACGCGAGGTGAAACCCGTTGAACTAGCATCTGCTTTCGGGGATATTAAACATATAAACTGCGTGGTTCTTAATTTCTGCTATTCAGATCGAGCATCTGAATTAGTTTCTCAAAAAGAAATTGAATATGTAGTTGGAATTCAAGGTCTTATTAACCGCGAACACGCAATTGCATTCTCTCAAGGCTTTTATGAAAAATTGAAGAACCATAAAGCTTTAAATCGTACTGTGTTTCAGGATGCTGTTAGAGCGGGACAAAAGAATCTGAGTATAAGAGGTTCTCGAGCTGTTCTAGTTACTTATCCAAATGTTCTGACCACACCTGACCCCACATCAAAACCAGAAGTGCAGATCCTAGAACCTCCCGAGGGAAGCAAAGTTTCTATGAAAAGTACGTTCAAAGGTACTTACAAGAACTTGCCGGAGGGGAGTAGTATATGGATTTACGTTTACGCTCCGAAGGCTCATAAATATTACTTAGATCCGATAGCTCAAGCTGGCAATAAAAGGGATGGGACGTGGACACGAAGTGGTGTGATTCTTGGCGGAGAAGCTGATAGCGGAGAAGAATTCATAGTGGGCGTTTTGATTGCAGATGAAGAAGCTACCAAAACCCTAAGAACTAAAGAGGATGACTTGGATGAATTGCCTCCTGAAGTACAGCATAAAAACGAATATGTAGTCGTAAGAGAGTAGTGGGAGTAGTTTGTTGAAAGCAGCATGATTTAGATTAAGTGTAAAAATTGAATGAAGTCCTAGCAATTTTGGTCTAGTTGCATAAATGCTAAGATAGGAAGCCAAAAGCATTGCAATTATAGCAGTCGCCACTTCAGTCAGGACATAGGATAGAGGAGAAGTCATTTGTTTCCGCGTTCCTATGGCAAACCCTTACAGCTATGACCTGCGACGAAAAGTGATCGAGGCAATAGAACTCAATGGTATGAAGCCAGGAGAAGCCAGTAAAGTTTTCAACATTAGTCGCAACACTATCCATACATGGTTCCAGCGTAGAGCGCAAACGGGTGACTTTAAGGCAAAAGTCACAGAGCATCGGGGCAATGGACACAAAATCACCGACTGGGAGAAGTTTCGAGCCTTCGTGGAAATCCACGGTGACAAAACTCAGCGTGAGATGGCCGAACTATGGGAGGAGAAGATTAGCTACCGAACCATCTCGCGAGCACTGAAGCAGATTGGGTTCACGCGAAAAAAAAAACTTACGGCTACCGTGAACGGGATGAGGACAGACGGCTTGAGTTCCTCAAACAGTTAGCCACAGTTGAGCGTGAATTAATCGTGTACGCTGACGAGTCTGGCATGGATGAGCAAGGGCGACTATGGCTACGGCTACAGTCAGCAGGGAGAACGCTTTTATGACCTCAAATCAGGTCGCAGAAACGGTCGAGTCAACATGATTGCCGCACTGTGTGCTCAGCAGTTGCTCGCCCCGTTCACGATTGAGGGGGCAAGAACCGCCTGGTCTTTGAAATCTGGTTAGAAACCTGTCTGATTCCCATGTTAAAACCAGGGCAGAAATTAGTAATAGACAATGCCACCTTTCATAAGGGTGGACGCATTGAGCAATTGGTACAGTTAACTGGTTGTGAGGTTTGGTACTTACCGCCTTACTCCCCTGATTTGAACAAAATTGAGCAGTGCTGGTCTTGGCTCAAAAGTCGAATCCGCAAACAACTGGAACACTTTCC
>JBFLZA010001066.1:0-2029 GCA_040756535.1 Cyanobacteriota bacterium | reverse complement strand
GTTACTGAAGACTTGCAGTCTGTTACCAATAACTTGCCCAGAAAAGTTAGTTTTTATTTCCTTATGTAATAACTCTTCCCAGTGCCAGCGCACTGTTTGTTCGACTGCCGTTGCCTTAACAGTCCGTACACCCGATAGGGCTTCAATCAGATAACTACTCTCATTGGCAACCGCATTAAAAATCTCCCGCGAAATCTTCTGTAGAAAAGGCGTGGCAATCAAGGCGAGTAGTAAAAAAGGTGGTACAATTACCAACGCCAACAATGCCATTTTCCAGCTATACCAAAACATTAATCCCACATAGATAAAAACCGTGAGTAAATCTAGTAGGATAGACAACGCCTCACCGGAAAGAAAACGTTGTATTTTGCGGTTTTCCTGTACGCGAGAGATAATATCCCCCACATAACGGGACTCGAAAAAACTCAAAGGTAGCCGCAGGGTATGGCGAATAAACCCGACAATCAGTGCTAAATCCACCTTATTTGCCGTGTGGTCTAGCAGATATTGCCGCAACCCCATCATTGCTACTCGGAAGAGGCTAAACATCAGCAAGCCTAACCCGACCGCTGTTAAGGTGAGTTCCGATCGCTGCACCACCACTCGGTCTAAAATTAACTGAGTGAATAGGGGGGTGATGAGTCCAAATATCTGGATAAATACGGAAGCGATAAACACCTCCAGCATCACCAACCCATGAGGCTTCATCAACTCAAAAAATTGCCAGAAAGGAGTTGTAGTCTCTTTGGCATCTTTGAGCAGGACTGTGGGTTGCAGCAGCAGCGCATAGCCCGTCCAACCCGCTTTAAACTCCTGATGGCTGAGGGTGCGTTGACCAATGGCCGGGTCTGCTACAATCACCTGCTTTCGGGTAATTTCGTACACAACGATGTAGTGCTTCCCCTCCCAGTGGACAATGGCAGGTAATTTTTGCTCCGCTAACTTGTTAAGACTCGCTTTCACAGGTCGCGTGGTAAAGCCAATACTTTCCGCCGCCGCCGCTAAACCTCGTAGGGATGCACCATTGCGGTCAACATTAGCGCTATCTCGCAAGCGATTGGCACTAAACCGTTTCCCCCAATAGCGAGACACCATCACTAAACAAGCTGCACCACAGTCGGATGCACTCTGTTGAGCAAAAAACGGATAGCGCCGAATCACCCGTTGTAATAAATGCCCTACTCGCTGAGTCGGGTTGGGGAAGTAGGCTTTGCTAATCTTTTTTTGAGACTTTGGCTCTGCCGCTGATATTGACAGAATCTCAGTTTCATGGATATTCTGCGGTTCAGCCACCTGCACTGGGGAGTTATCCAACTGGAGCAAAGAATTACGCGTTTGTGCTTCATTCCACAAATGCTCTCTGATTTGGGGATACTTATCCATCAGTGGCAATAAAACCTCACCTGGAATAAAGCACAGATGCAAATTCATCGCAGCCCTCGCCACATAAGGCTTAAACTCAGCCTCCGGGAACAAGGTGAATTCCCCAAATAATTTCCCCGCCTCCAGAGTGGCAATTAACTCATCCGCATCATCCAGCAACCTCACTTTGCCAACAACCACAATATAAATCCCAGCTTCAACGTCAGTTCCTTGCCAAAACTTTCCGACTTTCGGCGTTAAGGATTTAGCTTGTTTAATACAGCGTTGGAATTCCGCTTGGGAAAGAGAATACCCCAAAATATTGCTGAGTAGTTCCAGAGAAATTAACGGCTCGGATGAATTTTCCTCCATGAATATCTGAATCTGTTCCTAATGTTTCAAAATTAATAGGCAAACACTCGGTATTATCTGGCAAATTTGTTGGCTTGAGGTCTTCAATCAAGATTTTGGAATTCTTAACCTCAAAAGTCGTGTTTTCCTGGACATTATTGGGTTGCGGTCGCGTAGATAACCCCATCTGTTTGAGCAGTCGCTTCACATGGCGATCGCTTATCGAAATCCCCAATTCTTTCGCTAAATGCTTACTCAACCAGTTTGCTGTCCACCGCCGAAACGCATAGCCATAATCACGGGGACTACCGCTAAC
>JBFLZA010001065.1:0-2030 GCA_040756535.1 Cyanobacteriota bacterium | reverse complement strand
CACTGGGGGCGCAGCGATGAAGGCGATGATGAAGCAGGTGGTAGCGGCTAAGAGAGTAGGAATCATCAACACTCCGAACCAGCCGATATAGAGGCGGTTGTTGGTGGAGGTGACCCACTCGCAGAACTGTTCCCACACTGTTGTGGTACGCTCGCGTTGTAATGTGGTTGTCATGGTTCAGTATGATTGCGGATGAATGAGTTTCAGGTAAGTTGTTTACCTTGCTTCTTATAGTATTTACATTCCTTTACAAAAGCAAGGGGTTTTGATTCATAGATTTAAATACTTATTATTAGATTTGCTTATTAATTAAGAAAGATCGCTAAAAAAGCGCCCTCCCTATGAAGAGCGCTTTCTATTCAGCTAGATGTTAGTTTTAGCCGTTGATTTCTGGAGCAACTAGAGCAACGGGAGTTGCCTCACCAGAAGCTAGGTCAAGGGGGAAGTTGTGAGCATTGCGCTCGTGCATCACTTCAAATCCCAAGTTAGCGCGGTTGAGTACATCAGCCCAGGTGCCAACTACACGACCTTGTGAGTCTAGAACGGACTGGTTAAAGTTGAACCCGTTGAGGTTGAACGCCATAGTGCTGATGCCCAGTGCCGTGAACCAAATGCCCACTACAGGCCAAGCACCCAAGAAGAAGTGCAGAGCACGGCTGTTGTTGAAGCTGGCATATTGGAAAATCAAACGACCGAAGTAACCGTGTGCAGCAACGATGTTGTAGGTTTCTTCTTCTTGTCCGAACTTATAACCGTAGTTCTGAGATTCGGTTTCCGTTGTTTCACGCACCAGAGAAGAGGTGACCAAAGAACCGTGCATGGCACTGAACAAGGCACCACCGAACACACCAGCTACTCCCAGCATGTGGAAGGGGTGCATCAGGATGTTGTGCTCAGCTTGGAACACGAACATAAAGTTGAAGGTGCCACTGATACCCAAGGGCATTCCATCAGAGAAAGAACCTTGTCCGATGGGGTAGATCAGGAATACGGAGGTAGCAGCAGCCAGTGGGGCGCTGTAAGCCACACAGATCCAAGGGCGCATCCCTAAGCGGTAGCTCAGTTCCCATTGGCGACCCATGTAGGCGAAGATACCGATCAGGAAGTGGAAGATCACCAACTGATACGGACCACCGTTGTAGAGCCACTCATCAAGAGAGGCAGCTTCCCAGATGGGATAGAAGTGCAGACCGATAGCATTGCTAGAAGGTACAACAGCACCAGAGATGATGTTGTTGCCATACAGCAAAGAGCCAGCAACGGGCTCACGAATGCCATCGATGTCCACTGGAGGCGCAGCGACGAAAGCGATGATGAAACAGGTGGTAGCGGCTAAGAGAGTGGGAATCATCAACACACCAAACCAGCCTACATATAGGCGGTTGTTGGTGGAGGTGACCCAGCTACAAAACCGTTCCCACACATTGCCACTTTCGCGACGCTGTAAGGTAGTTGTCATAGTTTTATGATTACAGTCAACTTGGTTTATTAAGTAAGGCAAACAATTTTTGCCTTATATGTCGATACATCTTATTGAGCTGAATTGAAAATTTCTACTGTTTTTTATATTTATTCAAATATGTTTATTTTTCTCAATTAAGTTTATTTAAGTAAATTGATTTTAGCTAAATAAGTCGATAAAACTGGCGCTCCATTTCTCACCTAGTTCTCTTACCTAGTTCAAAGGAAACACTAGATATAGATAAATTATTTCACAATCCGCTACTAATAGAGTTATTTGCAGGATTTTAAAGTAAAGAAATATTAAGAGATCTATTGGTAACGAAGTGTTAAGCGATCGCAAGCCATACACCTAATTTTTGCGATCGCACTACGACCACCCAGCCAGCCAATACCATCAATAGCGCCAGCACACCCGCTAAAAATCGAAGTAAATATAAGGTTGGAGACCTGTGTTAGGAGCCAATACCCAAACAGTAAACAAACCTAGGGGCACCAACAGCAGTTTTAACGGCCAGTTGAGTTGTAACTTCAGCCCTCGCCGGATAAAGAAAATCAAGCCCATTGAT
>JBFLZA010001064.1:0-2032 GCA_040756535.1 Cyanobacteriota bacterium | reverse complement strand
CTACAGTTCCCACCACAATGACGAAAGCGATATTCAACTTATCTTGGCTTGCCGTGAATCCAGCCAGCGGCATTACTACTTCTGAAGGGATGGGAGGAAAGATATTTTCTAAAAACATCAGCAGTACGATTCCCAGATAGCCCCAGGAATCCATGATGTTCGTAATCCAATCCAGCATTGATAAATTCCTTTTGTTTCATATTTCAAGAATCGTGTCATGGCGTTTCAGCACTAACGACTATCATTAGGTACAAATTTCAACAAAAGAATTATGAATTATCCCACAAAGCTGATTGAACGCAATCGCCCATCGCTTTGGGCACTAATAAATACCAGCGTTAGGCAGCAGGCTAATTGGTAGGAAAGCTAAACTTGAGTGCAGCCGTGTAAAGCGATTGCACATCTCACTATGATAATTACAGAAAAGTTGATTTGGCTTGGGTTAGGCATTACCTCCGTCGGGTTACTTTCGGGAATTTTCTACCAAACAGTTAGTGAAGCTGTTGATCGACATAAATACCCTCTGCTAGGTCAGTTTGTTGATATTGGGGGATTTCGTCTACATCTCAACTGTATGGGCCAGGGTACACCAACAGTTGTAATGGATGCTGGTGCTGGTGCTCCATCAATCACATGGGGCTTGGTTCCACCTGAAATTGCTAAATTTACTCGTGTGTGTACTTACGATAGAGCGGGTTTGGGTTGGAGCGATCCCAATCTCAGGACACCGCGCACGAGCCAGCAAAGCGTTGATGAATTGCATACACTTCTGACCCAAGCGGGGATTAAGCCTCCTTACATTTTGGTGGGACACTCCTTGGGTGGTGCCAATATGCGGCTATATGCAAGTCAATATCCAGAAGATGTGGTGGGATTGGTGTTGGTGGATGCCTCCCATGAAAGCTACATGACATCCGAAACCTGGAAAGGCATTAAAAGGCAGTTATGGCTTTATCAAGTTATGAGGGTTGCCAGTCGAGTTGGTGTGTTGCGATTAATCGGGGAACTCAACTTGTTGCCAATTCTTGAAGAGATTAAACAAAAAATTCAAAAATATCCCCTAGCAGTCCAAGCTTTGTTTGATACTTACAAATCTTACTGTTATCGTCCTCACTATTGGGCAACTGTATCTAGCGAATATGCCAACCTAGAAAAAAGCTTTGAGCAATTACAAGCCGTTAAATCCTTGAATAACTTGCCTTTGATCGTGTTAGTTCAAGGTGCCAAAGCTCCCGAAATGAGTGAGGAAAGATTCCAGAGGTGGCAGGAAGTTCAGTTAGATTTAACTAAACTTTCGTCCAATAGCCAATATATCATTGCAGAAAAGAGTGGACATCTTATTCCCTTAGAGCAACCAGATTTGATTGTTAGTGCAGTTCGTCAACTTGTTGAGAGAGCTTGAAGTCAACAGTCCTCGATTGGGAAATTGAGTTAGTGCGATCGCTTCGGAGTTTCGTGCCTTAATCTATCCTAAGCAGTTCTTGACCCACATCGATGTCAGTCGTATTTTGCTGAAGCCAAATTTTGCCGTCCTTAATATCAAAATGCAGGACAGTATAATAGACTTGCTTTAAGCCTTTCCAACCCACTCGCATCAGTTGGTAATGGTCTTGCACTGTGTCAAAAAATAGCTCACTTTCTACATCTTGCTCACGGGATTTATACTGGCTATGCTTTTCTAAAAGAGTTTGAATGCAGGAGCGATAGCCTTCTAGCTTCTCCATTGCACAATCTCCTCAGTTACAGGTTCGTAAACAATGAGTGCAATTTCTTAAAGTCCCCTTTTTTAAGGGGGATTTAGGGGGATCGAAAGCCAAAGGGTGTGAGGTCTATTTACGTCCACCTGCTTAAATGCACCTCAGTTTATGCGATCGCATCCTCCCATGAACTGAGCAGCCACTGCAACCGCTCAATCAGCGCCAGCGTTTGCCGATAAGCGACCCGATTCCCCTGCTCGTTAAACCGTTTCGATGCTGTTTTAAAGTCAGACAGTGCTGCTTGTTGATACCCTAATTCGTGACGGATTAGACCT
>JBFLZA010001063.1:0-2034 GCA_040756535.1 Cyanobacteriota bacterium | reverse complement strand
ACTGACCAGCTAAATATCTCCCCTGCTCCCCTGCTCCCCTGCTCCCCTGCTCCCCAGCTCCCCTGCTCCCCTGCTCTCCCGCTCCCCTGCTTTCCCAAGTAGTACGATAGAACGCAACTGGGTATGAGTTTCTCAAGGGAGCCGATGCATCCAAGTTGAAGCTTGCCCAATCGTCCTGACAATTAGGCAAATCTCTGTACCTAGCTTCACCAACTAGGATAATTTGTCAGACTTGGAACAGTAATCAGGACAGTCTCTCGCTTCTGTTTTTAGAACTTTAGAGGGCTGTACTGCACACTGAAGATACGGGTCAGCGTTAAAGTATTGACAATTCACACAAGGAATTTGATGGGATCGTTGTACAGAAGGAGCCACGATTCGATAGCGTAAAGCCTTCCATAATGCCCAAGGCAATATGTAAATTAGTGACCAAGCTATCATTACAAAGCCGAGAGGAAGTAATAAAAGTCCTTCTTGTGTGATGATTGTCTCAATTTGGTTTACTGCATTGACAGGGGCCTCGCTAAATTCTGCTCCATTAATATTTTTTTGTTCTGCTCTATCTATATGCTGATTGACAATCTCTCGATTTTGCATCTCCTGCATTTCATTGACCTCTCGGGAACAAGTACCTGCACAAGGAAGGTAGGCTCATTTTTACTTAAATAAGCCTATCCTCTCTAAGCAACCCTGTACTCAAGCTATTTAACCCTTATATTTTTAGGCAGGAAAAAGGTTAAACCCAAAGAATGAATTAGAACCAATAATGGATAAATAGTAAGGGTCTATTCACCTTATAGTTCAAGCCTCATTCCTAGGACTTCTTTCTAGGGGTATGTTATGAAGTAAGGGGTCTATACCTTAAGAGTTAGGCGCTCTCAACTTAGTTCAAGGTGGACAAAAGTTCTTATCCGCTCCTCTCAGCAGGGGAAGCCAAGGAGGCAGGGGGAAATTTCTTTGGATTAAAGCTAGAGCAAGACTTGATTACCCCCTCATTCGCCAACGCTTAACTGAGCAAGAGCGATTTGTTTGCATCTACTCTCTACAGCTAATGTTAGCGATCGCATTAGCTCAGAATCTTCGGAGTAGTCAGCTTCAGCCAAGTTTACAACGCGCTGACCTTTGCTTAGCTTTACCTCACGGTTCCACTCTTCGGATGTGTGTCCTTTGTAGACTCCAATTGCTACCCCCTGATGGTCGTTGAGTACAGTAAAGCAAGGCACATCAGACGCTCCATCACCGACGTAAATGACTTGGGTGAGGGGGACGTGTAGTTTTTCGGGAGCAATATCTCCGTAGACAAACAATAAATCGTTCTCTCTGTACTGTTTGCGATCGTCGATTCCCTTAGAAATTAAGAAAAGATACCGAGTCTTCTCTGTATGGGTGACAATCCGTTTCAGAAACTCGATTTCACCGGACTCATTGTAGTGAAACTCACACCCCCACATAGCTTTGAACTGATCAGCGATGCAGGTATGACGAGCAATGTCCACCATGCCGCAGGTAATCAGGTAAAACTCGATCTCAATATCGGGTACAAGATTGCAAGCACAGCTTCGCAACCGCTCGAACATTTCAGGCACGCCATCAAAAGGTTTGAGTTCCCGACCGAAGTGGGTAAGATACTCTTGGGTGATTCTGTCCTTGCCATCGTTACGCTGCTTTGATTCCTGGATAAAGGCGTAAAATCTTGCTGGAATCGCATCCCAACCCGCATTAATTAAGGGGTCAATCCGCTCTTGTCGAAATTTTTGAGAATCCATGCCGCAGCTTTCGACAAGACTATCGACTGTATCTGGCACAAGAGTATCGTCGAAGTCGAATACTATGGCAATTCGTTTAGAAAGTGGCTTAGTTGCTTGAGTTACAGTCATTTCAATCCCATTTGAAATTTACGCATTTAATTTAAATAGAGTTAGATGAACTCACCTTTATATTCCAAATCGTAGACTTAGTAAAAGATTTGCATCATTCAAAAGAAAATCAAGAACTTAAACCAACTCTTAGAGATTAGGATTACTGGAAGAATTA
>JBFLZA010001062.1:0-2039 GCA_040756535.1 Cyanobacteriota bacterium | reverse complement strand
CGAAGGGTTTTATCCGATTTGGGTCATAAAGCTCGCTCCAAGCATTGGGTCGTCCTAAAATTTGATCAGCAATCAGCATTCCAGACACAGTGCCAAAACTGATGCCATTGCCAGAATATCCGGTTGCGACATAGATCTGGTCATGGGCAAAGCTTTTGCCGATGAAGGGCAGTCCATCGACGGGTTCATACCACTGTGCTGACCAATGATAGGGAATGGACTCGACAGGAAAACGCGATCGCACGTATACTTCTAACTTCTGAAAACTCATCTGGGTATCCACTTTCTCACCCGTTTTGTGGTCTGCACCCCCAACAATCAAAAACTCTCCAGCACTAGGGTCAACATAGGTACGAGTGTAGTGATATGGCTCTTGTGTATCCCAAAATAATCCCACAGGTGGGGGTGATGAGCGCAGTCGCACACCCAACACATAGGAACGATAGGGAGCAATTTTGGTAGACAGCAAGTACAAGTCTTGCAAACTGGTGATGTCATGAATAGGGGTATGGGTAGCAAGAATGACTTGTCGGGCTGTGACACTACCTCGTTGCGTGTGTAACTGATAGGGTGAATCGCCAGAGATATTAAGAACCCGTGTCTGTTCAAAGATATGCCCCCCACTAGTGCTGAAGGCTTTGGCGAGTCCCTGAAGATACTCTAGAGAGTTGAATTGAGCTTGATTGGGAAACAAGATTCCCTCTTTTATAGGGAAAGGTAATGGTACATCCTTGGTTAAGGAAGCAGGAATACCCAACTGACTGGCAGCGATCGCTTCCCCTTCTAAATAGGAGACATCTTCTGAAGACTCTGTGTAAAGATATCCGGGCAATCGCTGAAAGCTACAGACTATCTCTTCTTCCTGAACAAATCTGGCAATCTGCTCAATCGCTGCACGGCGCGACTGTGCGGCTAACAAAGCCCCCTCTTGCCCAAAGTTGGAAATCAACGATTGATAACCGATGTCTGGAACTTCCGCAATGTGTGCCGTGGTGTGGCCCGTGACGCCTCCCCCTATGGCTAATGCTTCAATCACCGCCACAGAGAGTCCAGCTTGTTTTAACAGTAGGGCAGCGGTGAAACCCGTAATTCCACCCCCAACTACGGCAACATCAACCGTAATATCACTAGCTAACTGAAGGAATGAGGTTTTAGGGGTAGTCGTTTGCCACAGGGATGTAGACGCCGCTACGCTAGCGTTACTCATGCAGTTTTCTCCGTTATTTCATAGGTCGCTATTGAGAAATAACGTTTTAACCCCGGCTTAAACATCTGTAACAAGAAGCAAATTCCCAAAGTACAGTAGGGTGGGCAGTGCCCACCCTACCTGGAAAAAATTTGTGTAATTCCTACAGCGAACTTTGTGTAAATACCACTTGTCCCGCCATATATGAGGCGTCCTCCGAAACTAGATAAACGATACTCTGGGCAATTTCGTCTGCCTGACTGGCTTCTCCTGTTGGCATACGCTCACCCATCGCTTTAACTTGATCGGCAGGTACAGTGGAAGGAACGAGCATTGTCCAAACCGGGCCAGGTGCAACACCATTGACTCGAATCCCCTTATCTTCCAAGGATTGCGATAAGGAACGGGTAAAAGTTACGATCGCTCCTCTACTAGAGGTATAGTCTACCTGCCCTTTGGCAGCCATAAGTGAAGTGGTATTGATGATGGTACTGCCTTCTTTGAGGTAAGGTAGTGCCGCATTAGTCATGTAGAACATCGGACAAAGGCTACTTTGGAGATTGCGCTCTAGTTCTTCAGTACTAAGATTTTCACTTCCCTGTGGGGTAGTCGGTTGCAGCGCGTTATTCACCAAAATATCAATCCTGCCAAACTGATCGATGGTTTGTTGGACAGCTTGCTGACAAAATGCTTCGTCCTCAACATCACCAGCCATCATCAGGCAGGAACGCCCTGTTTCTTCAACCTTTTGTTTTGTCGTCTCGGCGTCTTCATGAGCATTGAGGTATACGATCGCAATATCGGCGGCTTCTTTTGCCAGCGCGATCGCAACAGCACGCCCCAAATCACTATC
>JBFLZA010001061.1:0-2041 GCA_040756535.1 Cyanobacteriota bacterium | reverse complement strand
CTTCCCCTTCCAGTTCTGCTAACGCTTCAGCCAGTAAAATTCGCAACACTTCAGATTTCTTCCTGCCCGTGCGATTGGCAAGATTAGTGAGTTGACGATGCATTTCTGGTGAAAGGTCGAGGCTAACTCTGATGGGTCGTTCCTTGGTTGATTCCTCTTTTTGTAATTTTTCCAGCAGACCTCCAGGTTCATGAGTGGGCGCAGAGGTAGTCGATGGTTTTTCAGTTGGTAGTTCAGGTTTTGGTTCGCTGCCAAAGATAAATTTGTCGGCAGCGTCGTTCAAGGTTTTGCGAGGCTTTTTGGGAGTCATTTGAGCAATTTCAGAATTTCATTGAATAGCGATTCAAATTCCTTAGCTGATTCTTTTGCTCCTGAGATATCCCAAATTGTTCCTTCTTGAGTGAAGCAGTCGGAAATTGCTTGTTTCTGATGAATCGCTGTTTTGAGCAGGGAAACATCAGGAAACTGGTTGAGGACTTCCAATGCTTCTCTCTTGAGTCGAGTTCCTTTGAAAGCACGATTGAGAAAAATCGCTGGCTTGGGCAGACCACCAGAGATTTTCTGTGCTGATTTAATCAAGCGAACGATGTCTCCGGTACTAGATAAATCCAATCCACTAGGTTGAACAGGCGTGACTGAGACATCGGACAAACATAAAACAGCTCTGGTGGCTTCCCCGGAATTGGGCGCACCATCAACGACCACGTAATCTGTCTGCTCAGATAAATCTGGGATTTGCTCAATCAAGTCGTTGGCATCTGAGAGTTTGATGATGCGAATGGGGAGCTGCATTGAGGAAAGCCACATTGAACCGCTGCCTTGTGGATCGGCATCCAGAAAGGCGACCTTTTTCTTTTTGCGCTGTAGCCAAACAGCGAAATGGACGCTACCTGTGGTTTTCCCGACGCCCCCCTTTTGGGCGCAGAACGCAATGACAGACATCTCTTTACTCCCTCAACTTGATTACTCAACTCAGTTACTTAACTCAATTACTTAAAGTAAATCCTTACTGCTACTGAATTAAGTATGGCAGAATGGGCTAAGCTAAACTCCACCTAATTGGACTCTTTTAGGTGGAGTTGCCCGACTTTGGCTTTACTCCAAGTTTGGGTCGGGGTCGCCACAGTAGCTTGAGGGTATTAACTATCTGCTTAAATAAACGTTTTTATTGAACCCCAAAGTGATGCTTGAATTGTTCAGGTGAGAGCGTTTGCGCTATTGTGTAATTCATCATCAGGACATTTTTCAATTGCTATGTCCTAATTTTTCTACTTTTTACAGCTTTATCAACCAAAAGGCAACCTAATCTAAAAGAAGGTCTATTTCTTATCCAACAGTCGATTTATTACATTGTGTTGCTATATCTAACTCTTAGAAATTAGAAAATCCGTAAATATACTCTACTTACATCGTGAGTTCTCGCTTAGGTTCTATCTATGAGCCTGATGGCTTTCAATTATTCCTTAACTGAACTAAATACAAGAAGTTATTTGTGACTATGGCAACGCGATCGCACGACCCTAAAAAAGCTCCACAAAATTCTACTTTCGTACCAGTCAACAACCAGTTTCAGCCGCGCCCTTTCCCAGTTCAAGAGAAACCCCAAACTCACGAAACACCAGACCTACAGGCACAACTGGAAAGTGCCCAGCGTTTTGGTCACAATTTCGCCAACATTTCAAGCCAAAGTCCTGACATCCCAATCCCAACACCGTCACTGATTCAGCGGAAACTCACGATTGGAGAGCCAGGGGATAAATACGAACAGGAGGCAGACAAGACAGCAGCAGAAGTAGTGCAGCGGCTTCATGCACCGATGCCGAGTTATGGAAGGGATCTTAGCCAGCCCGAAAGTAAGTTTGCTCAAACCATAAAAGCTGGCATGGTGCAAAACTCCAACTCGATTCATCAACAAGGAATCCCGAATCATCAAAACAAATTGATGAGAAAGCTGGATGTACCCGCCCTTCAACGCGAGGTGATGCCAGAAGAGGAACAGGAAAAAGAACTCCAGATGAAGCCGATGATACAGCGTCAGTCT
>JBFLZA010001060.1:0-2047 GCA_040756535.1 Cyanobacteriota bacterium | reverse complement strand
AAGCTTGTTGATAGAATTCCAAGGCTTTTGGGTACTGTTTCTGGTCGTAGTAAACTGCCCCAATGTTGTTGAGGGTTGTGCCTTCCCCAGGCTTGTCGCCAACTTCTTTGCGAATGGCTAAAGCTTGCTGATAGAACTCCAAGGCTTTCTCGTACTGTCCCCGTTTGTAGTAAACTGCCCCCATGTTATCGAGGGTTGTCCCTTCCCCCGCCTTATCGCCAATTTTTGTGCGAATCGCTAAAGCTTGTTGATAGAACTCCAAAGCTTTCGGGTACTGATTTAACTTGCGGTGAACTAACCCAATGTTACTGAGAGTGTTTGCTTCCCCCGCCTTGTCGCCAACTTCGGTGAGAATCGCTAAAGCTTGTTGATAAAACTCCAAGGCTTTCGGGTACTGTCCTAGGTTGTCGTAAACTAACCCAATATTATTGAAGAGCAACCCTTTCCATGCCTTGCCACCAATTTCTTTGCCAATCGCTAAAGCTTGTTGATAAAACTCCAACGCTTTTGGATACTGTCCCAGATTGGCGTAAAGTAACCCAATATTATTGAGAGTTATCCCTTTTCCCGCCTTGTCGCCAACTTCGTTGAGAATCGCTAAAGCTTGTTGATAGAACTCCAACGCTTTTGCGTACTGCCCCAGATCGCCGTAAACTCCCCCAATATTGTTGAGGGTGCCTCCTTCACCCGCCTTATCGCCAATTTCTTTACGAATGGCTAAAGCTTGTTGATAAAACTCCAAGGCTTTCGGGTACTGACTTAGTTTGCGGTAAATTAACCCTATCTTGTTGAGGGTGCTTCCTTCCCACGCCTTAGCACCAATTTTTGTGAAAATGGCTAAAGCTTGTTGATAAAACTCTAAAGCTTTCGGGTACTCTCCAAGGCTGTTGTAAACTGCCCCAATATTAGCGAGGTTTGCCCCCTCCCCCGCTTTGTCGCTAACTTCTCTAGCAATGCCTAAAGCTTGCTGATAAAACTCTAAGCCTTTCGGGTACTGTCCAAGGCTGTTATAAACTGCCCCAATGTTGCCGAGGGTTGTCCCTATGCCCCTCTTATCGCCAATTTCTCTGCGAATGGCTAAGGCTTCTTTGAAGAACTCTAAGGCTTTTGGGTACTCCCCAAGGCTGTTGTAAACTGCCCCCATATTATTGAGGGTTGTCCCTATCCCTGCCTTGTCACCAATTTCTTTGCGAATGGCTAAGGCTTGCTGATAAAACTCCAGGGCTTTGGGGTACTGACTTAGTTTGCGGTAAACTAACCCGATGTTACTGCGAGTGTTTCCTTCCTCCGCCTTGGCCCGACTTTCTATAAAAATCACTAAAGCTTGTTGATAAAACTCTAAAGCTTTGGGATATCGATCCAAGTTGTCGTAAGCTAGGCCAATGTTGTTGAGACTGACGCCCTCGCCTTTGCGATCGCCTGTTTCTCTCATCAGCACTAAAGCCTGCTGGAATTTCTCTAAGGCTTCTCGAAATTGACCCCTATCTAATTGCTGAAGTCCCTCTTCGTTCAGCCGCTTCGCCTCCGCTTTTCTATCTTGGGTCGTTTGTGCCTGAACGACTAGAGGCTCAAAGTTTGAGGAAAGCGGTAAAAGCGGAAATGTTACCGAAAGTAGTAAAGTCGCCGTGGCAAAGCTGAGGTATTTAAGACGGTAGTGCATTGGGAAGTCCTCTTGCCGATGAGTCGATGGCTTGCTCCATTATCTATATCTTTATCTGAGCCACAGTTATGTAAAAATTTGCTCAGTTACCAAGCACTCCGAGTGGCAAAGCTCATATTTTGCACCATTCTTATGTCAAATAGCACTGACGCAAGGAGCCGGAAATTTATTTCCGGCTTAAAGCTGAAGAAAGCTTTAGCTTACTGGTAAAAAGCTTCCTCCTCCCTGTAAGATTCCTCAAAACGATTAGCGATTAATGCGTGCTACGCAATCTAGATTGACTGCGGACGTGACCATTTTGCGAAAAGCGCTCTGCCAAAATTTGTTGATAAACTGCTTCGTAACCATCAGTCATCCGTTGCGCGCTGAAGTGAGTTAGCACGTGTT
>JBFLZA010001059.1:0-2048 GCA_040756535.1 Cyanobacteriota bacterium | reverse complement strand
ACTCATCAATGAAGCCAGAAATTTCCATATCACCCACACTTAAAGCATTATATGGGCTATGTGCAGACCAAGTACCGTCTAAGCATTCCTGTATGTAGCCAAGAAGTATATTTTCAAAGAAAACGGTTTTTACGGCATACTCTTTAATTATTAAACCTTTCTTACGCATGGATGTAAGTTCTGGTTCTTTCCAACTATTTCCTTGCTGATCATACCCGCAGAACATACTTACAGTAAAGGTATAGTTTTTCAAAGACTGTAGAGTAAAGGTATAGTGTTCGAGAGAGTCAATGGACATAAACTAACAAAAATATGTAAGACCGTGTAGGTTGGGTTAAGGCTATGAAACCCAACTTTATGAGGATTTTATTGGGTTTCGCTGATAAAACAGTTAAAAATAATTCTAGGTTAGGTTAACTCTATCCCTCAACCGAACAAATGCTTGTTGATGTTGGGTTTCGTTCCTCAACCCAACCTACTACTTTCTTAGAGCAGTAGCAAGCGGTAATTAATAGTAAGTATTCGTAACGCAAGTTGGCAGCAATGGGAATTTATACAACTATTTCCAAAATCATTTCACTAGAAGACTGGATGCAACATCCCCCTCATGGTACAGAATGGGTGGATGGGAAATTAGTAGAGAAAAACGGAATTACATTAACTCATGGTCGAGTTCAAGCTGGACTGTCTGCATACTGGGAAAATTACAGGCGTTCTAGCACTCAAGGGGGAAGCGTCTATATTTCACCTCCCTGTCGTACCAATAAGCAGGGACGTTCTCCTGATGTTGCTTATCTGACACCAGAATTACTTAATCAATTTGGCGAACCTGCTGTATTTCCCCAGAGTTTCCCGCTAATTGCTGAAATTGTTTCGCCTACGGATATTGCTGAAGATGTAATTGCTAAATCTCAAGAATATTTACAGTCTGGTGGCGAGGAAGTTTGGCTAGTTTTTCCTGAGAATCGTTGGATTATTGTAGTTACTCAAAATCAACGACTTGTATTTATTTCTGGCGAGGTTGCTAGCACTCAAGTTGTGCTACAAGGTTTCAGCGTGGCAGTCGATGAATTATTGGGGTGAGGTGTATAGCAATTCTCAATTAGGTGTGATACATCTGTAGGGACATGGCATTGCCATGTCCCTACCAAGGTCGTGGTAAGGTCACAATTGCGATATATTCCACCCAACAAGGGAACGCTATAGATTATTGAATTTTTGAAAGTCAAAAATTCAATAGTAGGGTGGGCATTGCCCACCCTACTTTTTAGAGGGTTAAAGATTGGGCATTGGTTTCAATCAATTTTGCCAAGTCTTGCAGGAAAGCAGCAGCATCAGCACCGTAGATAATCCGGTGGTCGGCGGTAAGATTGACCTGCATCTGTCGGCGCACTCCCATCATCCCGTCTTCCGTGGCGACGACTTGAGGACGCGACGCGCCAATTGCCAAGATAGCACCTGTTCCTGGCGGCAAGATAGCATCAAACTTGTCTACCCCATACATCCCCAAATTCGAGAGGGTAAAGGTGCCAGAACTGTATTCTGCGGGTTGCAGTTGCTTGCTTCTGGAACGTTCGACTAAATCTTTCCAGGTGCGAGATAGAGAGTAAATATCCTGCTGGTCGGCATTTTGCAGAACTGGCGTAATTAAGCCGCCGCCATCCATTGCCACGGCTACGGCAACGTTAATCGCACTGTGATACTGAATTCCCTGGTCTGAGAAGCTGGCATTCACCAAGGGATGTTTTTGCAAAGTTACGGCTACTGCTTTCGCGAGTAGCCCGGTCATGGTGACGCCCTTGGATTTAATTTGCTTGTAGAGCTTATCTAGATTATCCGTGGTGATGGTATAACCGACGCGGAAGGTAGGCACTTGCAGACTGGCTACCATATTCCGCACCACGGCGTTTTGCAGCGTGTTGAAGGGAACGACACTACCGGGAACGGCAACGGCGGGTACGGTAGCTGCGGCGGCGGGTTTAACGGCGGGTGCGGCTGCCGGAGATGCGGCAGGTGCGGGTGGCGGGGGAGCCACGGGCGTCATTGTC